>DASUZQ010000306.1:0-3103 GCA_036376815.1 Methyloceanibacter sp.
AAGCAACGGACCCCAAACCGGGCAAAGCTTGACCTCGCGTCCGCAGGTGCATTTGCCCTTGCGCCCGCGCTCGCGAAGCACGCTTGCCACTTCGCCGCAGGCGACGACCTTTGGACTAGCCGCCAGCAGATATTCCAGCAGCGTGCTGCCGCTGTGGCCATAGCCTCCGATATAGACGAGCCTGGTCACTTCGGTCCTGGGCGGCAAATCCGCGCGGTCGCGGTATAGAGATGAGTGGAGCGGCCCGCTTATGTCACTTTCCGCGGCAAAACACGAGTCCTCCACGCCACACCGATGGCACCGTTCTGCCATGCTTGCCCCTGAGGCTGGCGTTGTTGCACCCCTTGGCCTACAAGCTCGCAACCGAAACCGGGGAACGAGGATCGGATGTCGTCAAGTGCTGCCGGGGGTAACGGACGGCCCTTTCGCGGCGGCCCCCTCATTCCCATCCTGTTCTTCATCACCCCTCTGTTTACAGCCGCGTCGCCCCGCCTCGCGCCGTTCCTGCTTCCCGTCATCGCCGCGGTCCTGATGATTGCGGCGCTCCGCCGCGGTCTTCCCTGGCGCGACCTGCTCAAGCCGAACGCCGCTTTGATCGCTCTCGTCGCGGTCGCGGCTTACGCAGGCTTGAGCGCAATCTGGGCGGCGGACCCTGAGGCCGCACTCTCCAAGTGCGCGCTTCTGTTTGCGACCACGCTTGTGGTGTTTGCCGCATCGGCGGCGATTCCCACCCTCGATGCCGATCAAGTTCGCCGCGCGTCGCAGGCTTTTGTCGCCGGCGCATTTTGCGCCGCGGGCTTCGTCGCCGTCGAGCTCCTCACCGACGGGGCGATCACGCGGGCGACCATGAACACCTTCCCCTCGTTCAGGCCCGAGCGCGCCAAGCACGTGACCATCCATCACGACCGGGTCACCAAGATCAACCTGTCGGAGTTCAACCAGGACATCGCCATACTGGCGTTGCTGCTTTGGCCCGGACTCTTGGCGCTCAGGGCTCTGCCAAGTCCCCGCCGCATGCTCCTCAGCGTGCTGTTCTTCCTTGCGCTGGCCGTGCCGATTGCGATCTCGGAGCACGATTCTTCGCAAGTCGGATTGGTCGCTTCGCTTCTCGTCCTCGCGCTCGCCTGGATGAGCCCGCGCGCCGTGGTGCGCGGCCTCGCAATTGCCTGGTGCCTTGGCTTCGTGCTCGTGATCCCGCTCGACTTTCTTGCCTTCAAGGCAGATCTGCATGAGGCGAAGTGGCTGCCAATGTCGGCGCGGGCGAGGATCATCATCTGGGAATACACGGCCGAGCGCGTGCTGGAGAAACCTTGGCTCGGTATCGGCGCCGACTCGACTCCGGCTATGATCGTGAAGCCCAAGAACCCGTCAGAGCGGCCGAAAGGCTTCGTGATCCGCCGCACCACGGGGCAGCACGCGCATAATCTCTTCCTGCAGTCCTGGTACGAGCTCGGGGTCCTCGGCGCGATCCTCGCGGCACTCGCCGGCGCCGCCGTCGCGTTGCGCATCCTGCTGTTGCCGGCGGCGGCGCAAGCCTATGGGGCCGCGGCCTTCACCATGGTCGCCGTCATTGCGGCCTTTGCCTGGGGCATGTGGCAGGTGTGGCTGATCTGCGCCGTCGGCCTCTTGCCCCTCTACCTCCTGATGCCGGCGGCGCTGCTGCGGCCTCCCGCCGATGGCGAGACCGCGCCCGCGTCTCGATGACGCGGGACCTTCGTGCCGGAAGCCGTGTCCTGACAGCGCGCCTTCAGGCACGGGCAGCGCCCGATAGTTTCACAGCAACAGCAAAGACTTCCGCTGTCGGGTGACAATATTGCAGCGCAACAAATTTGCAGAGACGCACTCCAATCGAGTTGAGGCGCAGTGTCGCCGCGACACTCTCGCGCAGTCTCGGCGCCCAACGCGTGCCCAAAGACGAGAGTTTGGTTTCGTGGTGGCCGGGCCGTCTAGACCTGCCTAAGGCCACTGAAACCTCAAGGAGTACTCCGATGCAGAAATATCTGATTGCGGGCCTGCTCGTCGCAGGCATGGTGAGCCCGGCTTTCGCCGCCGAGTTCTTTGTGGCGCAGAGCGCAAGCACGCATAAGTGCTCGGTCACGGCCAAGAAGCCTGACGGCAAGGCGATGATGCTGGTCGGCACCGACACCTATAAGAGCAAGCCCGACGCCATGAAGGCGATGAAGGGCATGGCTGAGTGCAAGGCCTAAGTCTAGGGCAAGCTTTGCGGGACGCGGACGCCCGGTCCTGAGCCCGAGCGCCCGGTCCGCTGGAAACCGCCTCAAGACCCGCTGGCTGTCAGAGCTGCAAGGGCCTTGAGGCGGCGCTAACCTATCAGCTCTCGAGCGCCTGTGAAGCCGGGTAAAGCCGGTAGCGCCGAGGGAGAAATGCGACCGGGCTCGCACGATTGAGGCTGAAATCGGCGGGAAGCTCGATCTCGATGCGGTTTCGCTTGGCACCCACTTCAAGCTCGACGCGCCGCAACCCGGCGTGACGCCGCAAGACGCAGACCTGCCCCACGATGGCGCCGGACGCGTTGTCGACGACATCGACGTCGTGCGGCCGAAGGAAGAGGCGCGCCGGGCCGTCGGGAGCGTCGCCGGAGGAGAGGTCGAGCTCGCGCCCGTCGAGCCACACTTTGCCCTGCTCGACATTTACCGGAAGGACGCTCGATTCCCCGATGAAGGAAAACACGAAGGGCGAGTCCGGAGAGTCATAGATTTCATCAGGCGTGCCGATCTGCTCGATCTTGCCTTGGCTCATCACCACCACGCGGTCGGCGAGCTCAAGCGCCTCCTCCTGATCGTGGGTGACGAACACCGTCGTGTGCCCGGTTTTGTTGTGAATCTCCAACAGCCAGCGGCGAAGATCTCGTCGCACCTTGGCGTCGAGCGCGCCGAACGGCTCGTCGAGCAGAAGCACGCGAGGCTCGATGGCGAGCGCTCTCGCGAAAGCGACGCGCTGGCGTTGGCCGCCGGAGAGTTGGGAGGGGTAGCGCTTCTCGAGCCCCGAGAGCTGCACGAGATCGAGCAGATCGAGCGCGCGCTTGCGAATCTCCTTGCGGCTCGGCCGCCGCGCCCAAGGACGCACGCGCAAGCCGAAGCCG
>DASUZQ010000307.1:0-2417 GCA_036376815.1 Methyloceanibacter sp.
CATGCGCCCGCGGACATTAGGTCGTAGCCCGATCGGATCAGGGTGCCGAGCGAGGGCTTGGTCACGGGCATGCCGAGGCCGAGAAACGAAAGCGCCGCTTCGGCCATGATGGCGCCCGCGATTTGCGTGGTGGCGACGACAATCAGGGGTGAGGCGATATTGGGGAGGATATGGCGCCACATGATGCCGCTCGTGCTCGCGCCGAGCGCACGCGCCGCCCTGACATAGTCCTTGGCCGCCTCGACCTGGGTGGCGGCGCGCGCGGTGCGCGCGAGGTACGGCCACTCGGCGAGACCGATCACGACGGCAAGGAGCGGCACGGCGAAGCGGCGAAGACTTTCGCCGCCGAAGGCGGCGCGGAACAGGGCAAGCGCGATGATCGCCATCATCAAGGTCGAGAGCGAGAGCTGGATGTCGGCGACGCGCGTCACAATGGTGTCGATCGTCCCCTTGGCGTAGCCGGCAAGGAGGCCGAGCGGCACGCCGATCGCGGCGGCGATGGCGACGGCGAGAAGACCGACAGTGAGCGAGATGCGCGTGCCGTAAAGAATGGCGCTCAAGAGATCGCCGCCTTGCGAGTCGGTGCCGAGGAGAAAGCGCGGGTGGCTGCCGGCAAGCCATCGCGGCGGCAGGTCGGCGTCGAGCACGTCGAAGCTTGCGAGGTCGAAAGGGTTCTGCGGCGCGATCAGTGGCGCGGCAAGCGCCGCGAGCGCGATGAGCCCCAGCAGAACCGCCGCGACCATGCTGCCTGGCCGGTCGAGCGTGAACGACCGCAACGAAGCCGCAGCGCTACGTGCGCCCTCCCCGCTCATCGCCGGCCCTCGAGGCTGATGCGCGGGTCGAGCCACAGGCTCACGATGTCGGCAAGGGTGTTGGTGACGACGAACAGGAAGCCGACGGCGACGAGATAGGTGGTGATCAACGGTACGTCGGCGCGGGTCACGGCTTCCAGAAACAGAAAACCCATGCCGGGCCATTGGAACACGGTCTCGGTGAGAAGCGTGAAGGCGAGCAGGTTGCCGATCTGCAGTCCACCGATCGCCACGAGTGGAAGCAGAGCGTTGCGCAGCGCATGGTGCAACCACACCCGCAGGCGGGACGCCCCCTTGGCGCGCGCCGTACGCACATAGTCGGTGCCGAGCTGATCGAGCATGGCGCCGCGCACGAGCCTGATGAACAGCGGTAGCATGATCGACGACAGCGTGACCGCCGGGAGAAGCAGATGCTTGAGCCCGTCAAGGGTGAGAAGCCCGGTCTCCCAAAATCCGATGCGCACCGTCTCGCCGCGCCCAAAGGCGGGAAGCCAGCCGAGCCACACCGAGAAGATCGAGATCAGAATGATGCCGGTGAGAAACACCGGCACCGAAATGCCGAGCACGCTAAGCCCGAGAATCAATTTTGCGCCGAGAGAGCGCGGCTTCACCGCGCAATAGATGCCGGCAGGGAGCGAGATAAAGAGCACGATGAGGCTCGCGGCGAGCACAAGCTCGAAGCTCGCCGGGAATTTGGCGAGCACCACATCGAGCGTCGACCGCTTGTAGATATAGGACTGGCCGAGGTCGCCTTGCGCCGCGTGGCCGAGATAGCGCGCAAGCTGCGTGGGCCACGGCGCATCGAGGCCGAGCTGATGGCGAAGCTCGGCGCGCTGGGCTTCGGGCACCGCCTCGCCCATGATCTCGCGCAAAGGATCGCCGAGCGCTCCCTTCACGGCAAAGGCGATTACCGCGATGGCCAGCATGACCAGAATGGCTTCCGCCGCCCGCTTCCCGATGAAGGCCAAAGGTGCGCCAAGCGCCTGCAGCGGATTGCCTGGCCACCGCGACCGATCTTCGCTCACGACGGGGAGGATCCAGGATCGATGCCGAGCCCTCTCATTCGCGCTAGACTGAGCTCGCGCCGTGGGGGCCGAACCAGACTTTGGTGAAAGGGAGTGCGGAAATGAAATATTTTGCCGTGATCAGCGCTCTTTTCATCGGCCTCATCTTGGCACCGCTCGCCGTCGCCCAGCAAGAACTCTACAGGCCTCCGCTCGGCGACATCATGGGCAAAATCCAGCTGCGGCATATCAAGCTGTGGTTCGCCGGCAAGGCCAGGAACTGGGAGCTCGCGACCTACGAGGTCGATGAGATCAAGGCAAGCCTCGAGACCGCGGGAGACCTCTATCGGGGCATTCCGGCTGAGCTCGTGACCAACACGGCCGATCCGATCCATGCGATCGTCGCCGCGATAGAGGCAAAGGACAGCGCGGCCTTCGCCGAGGGCTATAGCGAGCTGACCCTTGCCTGCAACGCCTGCCACCAGGGGATCGGCCGGAGCTTCATCGTCATACAAAAGCCGACCGCCTCCCCGTTCACCGATCAGTCGTTTTCGCCGCCCAAGCGGTAGAGGGCCGCTCTGCCAAGCCTTTGAACGGCCTC
>DASUZQ010000308.1:0-2347 GCA_036376815.1 Methyloceanibacter sp.
CAACATCCTTTGGCATGACGGAGACGCGCTGATCTTCGGCTCTTTTGTCGGCCTGGTCCCAGACAGAAGTGTCGGTGTCGTCATTTTTACCAACACAACGGACAATGACTCTCAGAAGGCACTCGGGCTGTGGATCTTGGACCGGCTTCTCGGCAATCCCAAGGTCGACTACGTGGCGAACAGCCGGGAGTCGGCCAAGGCCAGTTTCGAGACCAAGGCCAAGCTCTTTGCCAAGCCTGCCAATCCGCGGCTGTTCCCGCCGCTCGCACCGCTCACCGGCACGTTCGTCAATCCGAGCTTCGGCGAGGCCACGGTGGAAGTGGACGGCGATTCGCTCGTCATGGAGATTCAAGCGACGGGGACCAAATTGAAGCTTCAGCCTTGGGACGGCAACGTCTTCGTCGCCAGCCTCATGCCGACCGGTCGGTTCGGACCAATCGTCGATCTAGGGTACATGACGAAAGGCTTCGTCCAGTTCCAGATGGGCAAGGATGGCAAGCTCGATCAGCTGCGCCTCTCCGCCGAGGACGGTCAGGCCTATGCGTTCACGCGCGAATGAGCGCGGCTACAGAATAAATTTCGACAGATCGGCGTTCTTGGCGAGGTCGCCGATATGGCCGCGCACGAAGGCGCCGTCGACCACGATCTTCTCGCCTTGCTTGTCGGAGGCGTCGAAGGAGATATCGTCGAGAATGCGCTCCATCACGGTGGAGAGGCGGCGCGCGCCGATATTCTCGACATTGGTGTTCACCTCGACGGTGATGTCGGCGATGGCGTCAATGGCGTCAGGCGTGAATTCGAGATCGACGCCCTCGGTCTTCATCAGCGCGATGTATTGCCTGATCAGGCAGGCCTTTGGCTCGGTGAGGATGCGGCGGAAATCGTCGCGGACGAGCGCGCGAAGCTCGACGCGGATCGGGAGCCGGCCTTGCAGCTCGGGGAGAAGGTCCGAGGGCTTGGCGGTGTGAAAGGCGCCTGAGGCGATGAACAGAACATGGTCGGTCTTCACCGGCCCGTATTTGGTGCCGACCGTGGTGCCTTCGATCAGCGGCAGGAGGTCGCGCTGCACGCCTTCGCGGCTCACATCGGCGCCGATGCGCTCGGACCGCGCGCAGATCTTGTCGATCTCGTCGAGGAACACGATACCGTTGTTCTCGACGTTGCGGATCGCTTCCTGCACGGTGGTGTCGTTGTCGATGAGCTTGTCCGACTCTTCCGCCAACAGGATATCGAAGCTGTCGCGCACGGTGATGCGGCGCGGCTTGGTGCGCTGGCCGAGCGCCTTGCCGAGCACGTCGCTCAAATTGATCATGCCGACTTGGCTGCCTGGCATGCCGGGAATTTCGAAGGCTGGCATGCCGGCGCCGGTATCGGCGACCTGGATCTCGATCTCGCGGTCGTCGAGCTCGCCGGCGCGCCAGCGCTTGCGGAAGGTATCGCGGGTGGAAAGACTGGCGCCGGCGCCGACCAGCGCATCGACCACGCGCTCCTCGGCATTCAGCTGCGCCTTGGCCTCGACCTCTTTGCGCTTGGCGTCGCGGACGAGCCCGATGCCTGCTTCCAAGAGATCGCGAATGATCTGATCGACGTCGCGGCCGACATAGCCGACCTCGGTGAATTTCGTCGCCTCGACCTTGATGAAGGGCGCGCCGGCAAGCTTGGCCAGGCGGCGCGAGATCTCGGTCTTGCCGACGCCGGTCGGACCGATCATCAGGATGTTCTTGGGCAGAACCTCCTCGCGCAGCTCCTCGTCGAGCTGCTGCCGGCGCCAGCGGTTGCGGAGCGCAATGGCGACGGCGCGCTTGGCGTCGCGCTGGCCGATGATGTAGCGGTCGAGCTCGGAGACGATCTCACGCGGGGAAAAGCTGGTCATGAATTACGACTTTGACTCCAAACTTTCGATGACGACTTCCTTGTTGGTGTAAACGCAGATGTCGGCGGCAATGGCCATGGCTTTGCGCGCGATCGCTTCGGCGTCGAGGTCTGAGTCGAGTAGCGCGCGCGCCGCGGCGAGCGCGTAGTTTCCGCCGGAGCCGATGCCCATGACATTGTCGTCCGGCTCGAGCACGTCGCCCTTGCCGGTCAGCACCAGGCTCTCATCGGCGTCGGCCACGATCATCATGGCCTCGAGGTGGCGGAGATAGCGGTCGGTGCGCCAGTCCTTGGCGAGCTCGACGCAAGCGCGCTTCAATTGATCGGGGAAGCGCTCAAGCTTGGTCTCCAGCCGCTCGAACAAAGTGAAGGCGTCTGCCGTGGCGCCGGCGAAGCCGGCGATGACATTGCCGTTGCCGACGCGGCGCACTTTCTTGGCGTTGCCCTTGATGATGGTCTGGCCGAGGGTGACCTG
>DASUZQ010000309.1:0-6641 GCA_036376815.1 Methyloceanibacter sp.
GCTTCGATTGTACCGCGCCGAGCCTGCATGTCGGCAATCTGCTCGGGATCATGATGCTGCGCAAGTTGCAGCAGGCCGGGCACAAGCCGATCGTGCTGATCGGCGGCGGCACCACCAAGGTCGGCGATCCTTCCGGCAAGGACGAGGCGCGCAAGCTCCTGACCGATGCGGAGATCGCCGCCAATATCGGCGGCATCGAGTCGGTGTTCGGCAAATTCGTGAGCTTCGGGACGAGCTGCAGCGACGCGCTCATGGTCAACAATGCCGACTGGCTCGACGGGCTCAACTACATCGACTTCCTGCGCGACTACGGTCGCCATTTCAGTGTCAACCGCATGCTCTCCTACGATTCGGTGAAACTCAGGCTCGAGCGCGAGCAGCCGCTCTCCTTCATCGAGTTCAACTACATGGTGCTGCAGGCCTACGACTTCGTCGAGCTCTACCGCCGCTTCGGCTGCCGCTTGCAGATGGGCGGATCGGATCAATGGGGCAACATCGTCAACGGCATCGAGCTTGGGCGCCGCACCGACGGAGTGGAGTTGTTCGGGCTCACCACGGCGCTCCTCACCACCGCGTCTGGCGCCAAGATGGGCAAGACTGCCTCAGGCGCCGTGTGGCTCAACCCCGACATGCTCTCCCCTTACGACTATTGGCAATATTGGCGGAACACCGAGGACGCCGATGTCGGCCGCTTCCTCAAGCTGTTCACCGAAGTGCCGCTGCATGAGATCGACCGGCTGGCGAGCCTGCAAGGCGCTGAGCTGAACGAGGCGAAGAAGGTGCTCGCCACCGAAGCCACGGCGCTGCTGCACGGGCGGGAAGCCGCCGACCGGGCGGAAGGCACCGCGCGCGCGACCTTCGAGCAGGGCACGTTGTCGGAGACCTTGCCGACCTTCGAGATCGCCCGCGCGGAGCTGGAGCGAGGTTGGGGCGTTCTCATCGCCAACACCCATGTCGGCTTCGTGCCGTCGACGAGCGAAGCGCGCCGCCAGATCAAGGGTGGCGGCCTCAAGGTGAACGACAAGACGGTCACCGACGAGAAGCGGCTGTTGACGCTCGCCGATCTCACGCCTGAGGGCGTGATCAAGCTGTCGCTCGGCAAGAAGCGGCACGTGCTGATCCGCCCGGTATAGCGTCTGCGACTGGGCGTTAGTGTGCGATGTCGCCGAAAGTGCCGAAATCCGATGGGGGTGTCGTGGTCGAGGCGGCGTTCTGTCCCTCGCCTCTGACCTCGAAGATCTGACGGAAGATTCCCGGCGCCACCACCGACATCGGATTGACCAGCACGTTCGGGTCGTCGAGCTGCCCCTGGATGGCGAAGGTGATGCCGACGACGCCTTCTCCCTGCCGTCCGACGAAGATGCCGCCAAGAATTGGAATCGCACCGAGCGCCGAGTTGAGACCATAAAGGGGCACGTAAGTGCCCCCGAGATTGACTGTCTGCGATTTGAAGTCGACGCGGCCGCGCATGGTGGCGCCGAGCTGCGGCCCATTTACATAAGCGTCGTTCAACAGGAACTGTCCCTTGCCCACCGAGAACGGCGCACGAAGCTGGCTGAAGCCGATGCGGCTTTGCCGCACCTCCTTCTTGCGCTCGCCGCCGAGCGCCGCTTGAGATTGCGGATCGGTGAGCACGTCGCTCACCACGGAATCGCCGAGCACGGCGAAGTCGCGCGCCCACAGGGTGCCGGTCTTCATTCCGGGCTCGTTCGTATCGAGATTGACCTCGAGCGAGGCCTCGCCGCCCTCCACCTTGGGGTAGAAGCCGATGAGGCGGAAGGCAGCACCGGCGTCGCGCGATTCAGCACGGATGATGCGGGCGCCGTTTGGTTGCTCGAGCTTCACGGCGAGCGGCACGCGGCCGTTGAGCTTGGCAGTGGCGTTCAGCGCGACGAGACGCCCGGCGCGCTTTTGCAGCGTGACCTGGGCATCGGTGACGCTCGTGTCGTAGAACCCCGCCACCGTACCGATCCGCGCCGTCAGGTCGACGCTGAACGGGTCTGGTGCATCTGAATCCTCGGCAAGCTGGCCGGCGGAGAACAAAGACTGGAAGAATTGCTTGCCGTTATAGCTCGGGCCGTGGGCATCGACCTCGAGCACGTCACCGTCGCGCACCGTGGCGCTGATTTCGACATGGGTGAGCCGGTCAAAGGAGAAGTCGGAGAAGTAGAAGGATTTGAGGTGCTGCTCGGAGGTCAGAGAGATCGAGCCGTTTATGGCGATGTCGTCGCCGAGGATCTTGAGGTTGGTGAGATCGGTCGAGCCGTCTTCGGCTTGGGCCACGTCGAATTGCATGGTGGCGCGGCGTCCAGGGGGTTTGGTCCAGCCCATGTTGCCGAAGATAAGCTGGGCCTGGGTCAGGTCCGCCTGCATGCTCAGGCTTTGCGCGCCTTGCGCATTGCGCGCGACGGACAGCGTGACGGGAAGCGGCCCGCGCAGCAAATGCGAGATCTTGAGCCCGAGAGCCTCGCGCGCGTTTTCATCGAGCGTCGTGCTGATCCTGATCGGCGGTTGCCGCTCTTCAGGCTCGTAGAAGATGCGCTGCCAGGCAAGCTCGGCCGGCAGGCCCTTGATCAGAATTTGCCCGCGTGCATCGAGCGCCTGCTCGGTGACGTTCACGTCAATGGCGCCGCCCTCGACGTTGAGATTGCCCACCACGTTCGAGGCGACCACCTGGTCGAGGCGCGCCTCGCCGCGCATCTTGACGTCGCTGAATTTGAGGTCTTCGCGCATCGGCATGTCGAGAACGAAGCTCCCCGCGGCGGTCCCGCCAAAAGCGTCGGGCTTCATGCCCACGGCCTGCATGTATCCGAGAGGCTCATGGTCGAGCAGCTCGAGCGCCGTCGCGGTGGCGCTGCTCGCCTTGAATGTGATCTGAGCCTGTTGCGGGTCGGGACGCAGGTCGGGAATGAAGTAGCGGCCTTCGCTGAGGGCAATCTCCTGACCTGACGGCAGCACAATCTTCGCCTGCGGAATGTCCACGGAGAAGATGAGCCCCGATACCTTCATCTTGGCGCTGCCGGTGAGGATCGGCGGCAGCTTCTCGATATAGGTGAGACTCATATTGGCGAGGTCGAGCTCCACATCCACGGCCTCCGGCGCGAGCTCGGCGCCGGCCTCCATGCGGGCAAGCTCGCCGGGCTCGAGCGAAACGGCGACCTTGCCGCCAAGCACCTCGCCGCCGCTCACATTTTGCATGACCCATTTGCGCGCATCGCCGGCGAGGAATTTGGGCCAGAACCGCTTGAGCACGTCGATCGGCATGGGACTGACCGTGCCGGTCAAATGCACCTCCGGGGAGCCCGGTGCATCGGCGACGCTGCCGGCGAGCTCGATCGACGAAGCGCCGGAACGGATCACGAAACGGGAGAGCGTCATGCGGCCCCGATCGGGGGTGACGCTGCCTTCCGCCGACCATTCATCGACCTTGAGCGGAGAGAGACCGAACTCCGCGGTGGCGAGCACAGCGTCGTGCGCCCTGAGCTTGAAGATCCAGCTCGGCGCGCCTTGGTCGTCACCCGCCGGAGTGAATTCGCCGCTGATCGTGGCCTGGCTCTCCCCCCATTTAAGCGTCGAGGGCTTGATCTCGAACACGCCGTTCCTTTTCGCATAGCGCACGTGCAGATTGCCTTCGTCGATCTGCATGGCGTTCTGAGGATCCCAGGGCGGCGTGATATAGCCCTTCTCAAGCTTGAGATCGGCTTCGCCGGAGCGGAAGTGGCCGGTGCTCGAAAGCTCGACGCTGGTTTCGCCGGTGACCGGCAGGTCGAGCACCTTCAGCGCCGCGGCGGCGGGGAAGTTCTCGGCCAGTCCCGAGGGCACGAGGTCTTGGATCAGGGCGGTAATGCTCAAGCTCTTGCGCAAGAGACGTTGCTCGGTGCGGAATTCGAGCTGCCAATTGCCTTTGCTGGAAGCAAGATCGGCCTGGCCCACAAGAATGCTGCGCTCGTTCTTGTGCTGAAGGTCGATGGAGAAGTCCGGCACCTGCCACAGGGTTTGCCCTCCCTCCCGGCTGAGCACCACTTGCGCATCCTTGACGCCGAAGCGGGTGAGGTAGGAGGTGTTGCCGCGGCGCGCCCGCTCGAAGACATCGGTGACGGTCCGCGTCACGTCGAGCTGGCGCCCGGCGGTGTTCGGCATTGACGGTTTGACAATCACGCTTCCCGGGGGTGTCGCCGGCTGGGCTTCGGGACTGGCCGGAGCAGCGCCGGGGACGGTGCCCTTGACGAACTTCTCCACGTCGCTGCTGGTGGGACGATAGAAGCTGAGCGACAGGCCATTGTCGGAGGCATAGAACACGAGCCGCGGTCCGATGAAGTCGACGCTGCCGGGTGCGATGCGGCCTGAGAGCAGCGCAGCGCCGCTCATGCCGATGGCGGCCAGCGGCGCCTGCGCCACGATCGAGCCGTCGGTGTCGATCAGGCGAATATTGCGCAAGCGGAACAATACGCCGGGACCTTCCGGCGAGCGTTGCAGGATTGCGTCGTCGATCTTGACATGGAGGTCGGACAGCTCGCCGTTGATCGCATTCTCGATCATGGGAACGAGGCTTGGCAGCGAGATCGGACCGCGGGCGAGTCGGCCATAGCCGCCGACGATGGCGATCAGCCCCACGACCAGGATCCCTGCGAATATCTCGCGGCAGACATGGGCGCTGCCGGTCGAGATTTTCCTGAGCTCGAGCTGCACCGGCTCGGGCACGAGCTTCACGAGCGCCCTGCCCCTTGCCGGCAGTGTCATCAGCGCTCTGCTTCCTTCGGAGATCTTGACCAGCGCGCCTGCGACCGGCTCGCTCGACACGTCGCCGAGTCCTGCCTCGCGCCTCCAGCGCTCGACCGTGCGGCGCAGGCTCGCCGTGTAGAACTTGAAACGCGCGGCGACGCGGCGAAGTGCCGGCTGGTCAGCCAATATCTTGGCGCGGTCAGTCGCGCTCGCGCAGAACGTGCGCAAGACACCCACAAGCGCAAGCGGCTGCCTGGCTATGGGCAACAAGCGCTGCCTCAGCTCGCTCATGGCCCTTTTTTCGATATCCCCCCAGAGTCAATGACATAAGAGGCGCGAAAATCGACCAAAGGAAGGCGATGCCCGCGCAAATGCCTCGGCCAAGGCTCGACCTTGGTCGGTCAAACAGACCGGGAGATCGCCCATGACAAGCCGTGGAGGAGGCGATATTCTTGGTTAAGGGTCCTTGCCGGCTTTCGGCAAACTCATTGATACGCGCTGCGGGAAATCGATTGCTTCTTTTGCTGGGGCAACGCGCCGTTATCCTTTCGGCGCAAGGGCAAGGTTGCGTGTGTTGAGGAGGTACCAGTCATGTTTACCAAAAAGCCGGAGCGGGAGATGGGCGGCGATCCTCTGACCAAAATGTCTGACCGGCCGGTAACCGAAACGACGCCGTTCGGCGAGCGTTCGCCGAGCTACGTCAAGAGCGCAGGCCCCAACAAGCTCGTGCCCTCCATCATCGGCGAAGATCTGATGATCACCGGCAACGTGACCTCGAAAGGCGAGATCCAGGTCGATGGCGAAATCCAGGGCGACGTGCAGTGTGGCTCGCTCCTGCTCGGAGACAAGTCGCAGATCACCGGCTGCGTGATCGCCGAGGACGTCGTGGTGCGCGGCCGGGTGCTCGGCTCGATCAGAGGTTTGCGCGTGACGCTGCAAGCGCAGTCCCATGTCGAGGGCGATATCTTTCACCAGAGCCTCGCCATCGAGCAGGGCGCGTATTTCGAAGGCAAGTCGCGCCGCACCGACGATCCGCTGGCGATCAAAGCCGACAAGCCGGCTCAACCAGACAAGCCGCGGGCTGAGCCGAACGCCGCAGGCGCCGGTGCCACTCCGCGCGCGGCGGAATAGCCGCCCGACACTCAGAGCAGGTTCGTTATGTTGACGGCTGCTCGGCGTGGATGCGCTCGGCGAGCGCCGCCTCGATGAATTGGTCGATATCGCCGTCGAGCACGGCCGAGGGATTGGTGCTCTCCACCCCGGTGCGCAGATCCTTCACGAGCTGGTAGGGCTGCAGCACGTAAGAACGAATCTGATGGCCGAAGCCGATGTCGGATTTGGCAGCCGCCGCGGCCTGCGCTTCCTCTTCCCGGCGCTTCAATTCAGCTTCATAGAGCCGCGCCCGCAGCATGGCCCAAGCCGTCGCCCGGTTCTTGTGCTGCGACCGCTCGTTCTGACATTGCACCACGATGCCGGTCGGCAGATGGGTGATGCGCACGGCGCTGTCGGTGGTGTTGACGTGCTGGCCGCCGGCGCCGCTCGAGCGGTAGGTGTCGATGCGCACGTCCTTTTCGTCGATGTCGATGGCGATGGTGTCGTCGACGGCGGGATAGACCGACACCGAGGCAAAGCTCGTGTGGCGTCTCGCGTTTGAATCGAAGGGCGAGATGCGCACGAGCCGATGCACGCCAGACTCGGTCTTCAGCCAGCCATAGGCGTTGGCGCCCTTGATCAGGATGGTGGCCGATTTGACGCCGGCCTCTTCACCAGGGTGCTCACCGATGATCTCGACCTTGTAGTCGCGCCCCTCGGCCCAGCGGATATACATGCGCTCGAGCATCTGCGCCCAATCCTGGCTCTCGGTGCCACCGGCGCCGGCGTGGATCTCCACATAGCTGTCGTTTGCATCGGCCTCGCCT
>DASUZQ010000310.1:0-2061 GCA_036376815.1 Methyloceanibacter sp.
CGATTATGCTGAAACCGTGGCGCGGTAGGCCAAAAAAGGCCAATTTTGTTGGCGATGAGAGCCCGCAATGGGCGGCTGAATCGAGCAAGGACGCCGTAGACTCGGCTAGTTTTTAAGTCTATTCCAATACCTGACTTGCCCTTGGTAACGCTATGAATTAGCGGGAGGGCCTTTGGACACGGACCCCGCAAACGGGGCAGGGAGAGCGATATGGACGACGTGGCTACCAAGATCATCGAGATTCTGCGCAAGAACATGAAGGACCCGTCGAAGGCGGTGACGCTGGAAACACCCTTGAGCGAGCTTGAAATCGAATCTCTTGATCTCGCGGTTATCGTGTTCGATATTGAAGATACATTCGGGATCGAGATCCCTTATAATGCGAATGAAGAGGTAGAAGCGTTCGCGACGGTGGGATCCGTCGTCGATCGCGTGAAGAGCATTATCGCAGAGACAAAGGCTTCGGGCGCAGCCGCTTGATAGGCCTTTCCGCCCGGGACCTCCCTGGGCATTGAAATCTCCGGAGTTACATTAGCTGGCATGACACATTCTAATGGGCGCCGCCGCGTCGTGGTCACTGGCCAGGGCGTGGTTACTCCTTTGGGCACTGGCGTGGATCGTTTTTGGGCGGCGCTCAAGAACGGCGAGTGCGGCATTCGCCAAGTCCAAAGCTTCTCCACCGAGGATCTCTACATCACCATTGCCGGTGAGATCCCCGACTTCGATCCGAAGGAGCGGCTGCAGTCGAAGCCGCTCATGCTGGCCGACAAATATTCGCAATATGCCGGTTGCGCGGCGCAGGAAGCCGTCGCCCAGTCCAAGCTCGAGCTGCCGCTCAAGGACAACGAGAGCTATCGGTCGGCCTGCATCATCGGCTCCGGCGTCGGCGGTCTGACCACGCTCGAATTTTCCTACAAAATGCTGTTCAAGGAGAATAAGCGCGCCACCCATCCGCTGACCCTGCTCAAGGCGATCGGCAGCTCGGCTTCCGCCCATGTCAGCATCGAATACGGCATCAAGGGCCCGACCTTTGGCGTGGTGAGCGCTTGTGCGACCGCGACGCACGCCATCGGCCTCACCTACCGCATGATCCGCGAGGGCCTCGTCGATATCGGCATTGCCGGCGCGGCCGAGGCTTCGTTGAACTGGGGTGCCACGCGCGCCTGGCAGGCGATGCGGGTGCTGAGCCCCGACGGACTGTTTCCTTTCGCCAAGAGGCGGAACGGCACCGTGCTCGCCGAAGGCGCAGGCATTCTCATGCTCGAGGAATACGAGCGCGCCAAGGCCCGCGGCGCTCCCATTCTCGCCGAGCTGATGGGCTACGGCATGACGGCTGACGCCGCCGACATGGTCAACCCTTCGATCGACGGTGCGTCGATGGCCATGCAGATGGCGCTTGACGATGCTGCCGTGTCCCCGGGCGATATCGACTATATCAACGCGCACGGCACAGCGACCGCCGTCAACGACATCAACGAGACCCGCGCCATCAAGCGCGTGTTCGGCAATGCGGCAAGCAAGGTGTCGATCTCATCGACCAAGTCGATGCACGGCCATTGCCTTGGCGCCGGCGGCGGCATCGAAGCGGTCGCTGCGGTCAAGGCCATCGAGGAAAAATTCGTACCGGCGACGGTCGGCCTCGACGAGGTGGATCCCGAATGCGACCTCGACTACACCCCGAATGTGGGGCGCAAGCGCGACGTCAACTACGCCATGTCCAACTCCTTCGCCTTCGGGGGCCTGAACGCGGTCCTCGTGTTTGGACCGCCGCCGGCTTAAAGCCTCTCTCTCGTCAATCGACCGCGCCGACATCTTCCGCCTTCACGCGGGAGATATTCGGCTTGCGCCGCGACGATCCTCTGGCAATGGATGGGGCTTGACCCAAGAGAGATCGAGGAGGCGCGGACATGCGTATGCTTGGAACGATCATCGTCGCCACATTTTGTGTAAGCTTCGCGGTAACCCCGGCGCGGACGCTCGGCGACCTTCAAAACTGCGACGCCATCGCCAATCCCGGCGAGCGGATGGCTTGCCTGTACGCCCACATCCAGCATCTCGAGC
>DASUZQ010000311.1:0-4267 GCA_036376815.1 Methyloceanibacter sp.
GATTCGAACCTCGCGCTCGATCCCGATCTCGACAGCTACTATTTGCAGGACACGCTGGTAAGACAGATGCCGCGCCTGCTTGGCCAAATCGGCGATATAAGCGGGCTGATCGGCACAAGCTCGGTGCCGTCGCTGTCATCCGGCGACAAGACGCGCCTCTTTGCGTCCGTCGCGATGGCCCGGTCCACCGCAGAGGAAATCGCCAGGAATTTGACATCAGCCTACCGTGGCGATTCCGACGGAACATTGCGGCGGCAAATCGAGGCGCCGATGGCAGTAATGCTGTCAAGCGTGACCTCCTACCTCGGCGCGCTCGATGACAGCTTCGACGATGCGGGAAAGGTCGGCCAGGACGCTCTTGGCGATCTCCGGCAGAGTGCCGCGAACGATGCGATCGACGCCTGGGCAGGCGGGCTTGACGCGCTAAGGGGACTGCTCAAGCGCCGCATCGACGGCCTGAACGAGAAGCTTTACCGCAGCCTGTTGCTGACCGGGGCGTTGGCCGCGATCAGCATCCTCCTCGCATTCCTCACTCACCGCCATATCGTGCAGCCGCTCGGCCGCCTTGAAGGATTGGCAAGGCGGGTGCGTGAGACCGGAGACTACGGTCATCGTGTCGACGACGCGAGCAAGGACGAGGTCGGACGCCTTGCGGGTGCGTTCAACGACATGTTGGGCGAGCTTGATACGGCCCATAAGCGTGAGGTGAGGGAAAGGGCAGAGCAAGCGGCGAACGAGCGGCTGTCGGTGCTGCTCAATGCCTCGCCGGCGGTCATCTATTGCCGGTCAGCAGCCGGGGACTACCAGCCCACTTACGTGAGCGAGAGCATTTCCGGATTATTCGGCTGCAGCCCGCGAGAATATCTGCAGAACCCCTACCTCTGGCGCGACCATGTGCACCCGGACGACGTACCGCGCATCGCCGCCTGGGTGGATCGGATGTTCGAGAACGACCGGCGCTCGATCGAGTATCGCATCCGCCGCCCGGATGGCAGCTACTTTTGGGTGGATGACCGTCAGCAGATCGTGCGCGATGCGGACGGCAAGCCGCTCGAGATCGTGGGATCGTGGACGGACATTACCGCGCGCAAAGAGGCCGAGGAGACGCGAGAGAGAGTGCGCGCCAGGCTCGACCTGCTACTGTCGGCAGCTCCCGCAGTCATCTACAGCTTTGCGGCAAGCGGCGACTTCGCCCCAACTTTCGTCAGCGACAACATCGCGAGCCTGTTCGGCTACCGTTCCGAAGAATATCTGAAGGATGCGGCGTTCTGGCGTGCGCATGTTCACCCGGACGACCTCGCCGTGGTCGAGTCCGATCAGGCGCAGCTGTTCGAGACGGGAGCGCATTCTTCCGAATATCGGTTCCGCAAGAAAGACGGCTCCTATTGCTGGGTCAGCGACGAGCAGCATCTTATTCGCGACGCGAAGGGCGAGCCTCTCGAAGTGGTGGGCTCGTGGAGCAATATCGACAGCCGAAAGGAAGCTGAGCAGGCGCTGCTCAGCGCTCAGCGCGAACTCGAGAAGGCGACCGAAGCTGCACTATCGGCAAGCGAGGCCAAGAGCGCGTTCCTCGCCAATATGAGCCACGAGATCCGAACACCGATGAACGCCATCATCGGGCTGTCGCATCTCGCGCTAAAGACGGACCTCATGCCGCGCCAGCGGGACTACATCGTCAAGATCAAGCATTCCGGCCAGCATCTCCTCGGCATCATCAACGACATTCTCGACTTCTCCAAGATCGAAGCTGGCAAGCTCGCGGTCGAGAACATCGATTTCGACCTCGACAAGGTGCTGGAGAATGTCGGCAATCTGATTTCCGAGAAGGCCTCGGCCAAGGGGCTCGAGCTGATCTTCGACATCGAGCCTTCGGTCTCCAACTATTTCCGCGGCGACCCGCTCAGGCTCGGGCAGATCCTGATCAACTTCTGCAACAACGCGGTCAAGTTCACCGAGAAGGGCGAGGTGGTGGTTAAGGCCGAGGTGGTGGAGGATTCAAAGGAGAGCCAGCTCATTCTGTTCTCGGTTAGCGACACCGGTATCGGCCTGACCCAGGAGCAGATCGGGCGTCTGTTTCAGGCGTTCCAACAGGCGGACGTGTCGACCACCCGCAAATATGGCGGCACCGGTCTTGGCCTTGCCATCTCCAAGCGGCTGGCTGAGCTGATGGGAGGCACGATCGAGGTGACGAGCGAGCTTGGCAAGGGCAGCACTTTCCGCTTCACCGCGCGCCTCGGCAAAGCCGAGATGGCCCCGCGCCGGCGCATTCTGCAGTCGGATCTGCGCGGACGGCGCGTGTTGATCATCGACGACAATGCGCAGGCGCGGAGCGTATTGTCCGGCATGCTGACCAACTT
Organism: Methyloceanibacter sp.; assembly: GCA_036376815.1. Lineage (GTDB taxonomy): Bacteria > Pseudomonadota > Alphaproteobacteria > Rhizobiales > Methyloligellaceae > Methyloceanibacter. Next base: position 2,358 of record DASUZQ010000311.1, read on the forward strand.
GAGCTTCGTCGCCGATGAGGCGCCATCTGGTCAGGAAGGCATCGAGATGGTGCGGCAGGCAGCGCAAGCCCGCGAGCCTTACGACATCGCCTTCGTCGACTGGCAGATGCCGGGTCTCGACGGCATCGAAACCGGAAAGCGCATCCTTGCTTTGCCCAACCTCAATGCTCCGCCGCACCTTGTGATGGTCACCGCCTATGGGCGCGAAGAGGTTCTGAAACAGGCCGAGGAAAGCGGCTTCGAGAACGTCTTGATCAAGCCCGTGACCTCCTCGATCCTGTTCGACACGGCCATCGTCGCCCTCGGCGCCGACCTAGAAGCCAGCGAAGCCGTCGTCGCCGGGCCATCCTTCGATATCGAGCGCGTGCGCGGGGCCCGCGTCCTCCTGGTCGAGGACAACGAAATCAACCAGGAGGTGGCCATCGGCCAGCTCGAAGACGCCGAAGTCTTCGTCGATCTTGCCGAGAATGGCGCGGAGGCCGTGCGCATGGCGGGCGAGAACGATTACGATATCGTGCTCATGGACATGCAAATGCCGGTCATGGACGGCATCGAGGCGACACGCATCTTGCGGTCCAATCCGCGTTTCGCATCCTTGCCGATCATCGCCATGACCGCCAACGCGCTTGTCTCCGACCGCGAGATGTGCCTGAAAGCCGGCATGAACGACCATATCGCCAAGCCCATCGATCCCGATCAATTGTTCGGAGTCCTACTGCGCTGGATCAAGCGTCCAGACGGAGACGGCGCGGGCGTGCATGAATGGGCCGAAGCGAAGCCCGCGGCAAATGCGGCGCCCCGGCTTGATCGCGCTGGCGACGGTCCGCTCGCCATTGACGGCATCGACGTCAAATCCGCGCTGAGGCGCACCGGCGGCAACCGCCAGCGCTACGAGAGCTTGTTACGCAGATTCGCGGCTCATCAGGCCACGACCGTCGAGGACATTCGCAAGGCGCTGTCGATGGGCGATGCGGCGACGGCGGAGCGCGCCGCCCATTCCTTGAAGGGCGCCGCCGGCACGCTCGGCGTCATCGCCTTGTCCGAGGCCGCGGCCAGGGCCGAAACGGCGATCAGGATGGGGCAAGGCATCGACGCCGCGCTCACCTCTTTATCGATCGATCTTGGCGCGGCCCTGGGCGCGATCCGCACCGCGCTGCCGCAAGAGGCCCCGACCAACGGCGGCGGCGGTGCTTCGCGCGATCCCCGCGCAGTGGTGGAACCGTTGACCAGGCTGAAGCGGCTGCTCGAAACCGACGACGGCGAGGCGGCCGATTTCATGATCGACGCGAGGTCCCAATTGGCCGGCGTTCTGACCGCCGCCGAAATCGAAACCTTGAGCGAGCTCGTCGGTGACTTCAATTTCGAATCGGCGCTCAAATGCCTCTCGTCGATCACCGACCGCCTGTCCTTGAACCTCAAATGACCCACGCATCTGACAACAAGCTTGTACTGATCGTCGACGACACGCCGACCAATGTCGGGGTGATCTCTGGCGTGCTCAAAGGTGCCTACCGCACCAAGGTCGCGACCAACGGCGAGAAGGCGCTGGTTCTCGCCTCCGCCGCCGAGAAACCCGACCTCATCCTGCTCGACGTGATGATGCCGGGCATGGACGGCTACGAGGTCTGCCGGCGGCTTAAGGCCAATCCGGTCACCCGCGACATCCCGGTGATCTTCCTCACGGCGAAGACCGACGCCATCGATGAGGAGAATGGATTTGAGGTCGGGGCGGTCGACCACATCCACAAGCCGTTTTCCGGGCCGATCGTGCTTGCCAGGGTCAGGACCCAACTTGCCCTGCAAGACGCGCTGGCGCAGGCGCGCGAAGCGCAAAATCAGGCCGATGAGCTGTTGCACGCGCTGTTGCCCAAGAAGGCGGCCGACGAGATCCGCAGCATCGGCACCGTGAT
>DASUZQ010000312.1:0-4263 GCA_036376815.1 Methyloceanibacter sp.
GGGGCTGCGACCGCGCGGGCGATGCAGTCGATCGACGAGGACCGATGACAGTCTACTCGGCCGCGCTTTTCACCGCCGCGAGCTTCTCGACCTTGGCCAGCTCGACGACCTGCCTGAGGCCGCCGCCGGTGCGGTTGGAAATCTTAATGTCGCCTCCGGCGCGCTGGACGATCTCGCGCGCGATGGTGAGCCCAAGGCCGGCGCCGGGGATATTCTGCCTCCGCCCGGGATCGACGCGGAAGAACGGCTCGAACGCCTGGCCGAGAAGCTCAGGCGGAATGCCCGGCCCTTCGTCCTCGATGAGCACCTGCGCCTTGCCGTCTCCGCTGCCCTCGACCATGACGCTGGCGCGCTTCCCATGGGTCGCGGCATTGATCATGAGGTTGCGCAGCGCGCGGGCAAGCCCGAGCCGGTTCGCCCGCACGCTGACCGGCTGGGCCTCGGTGACGGTCACGTCCAGGTTCTGATCCTTGAGCTCACGGGCGACGTCGGCGACGAGCCGGTCGAGCCACACCGTCTCCGGCGCGGCCTTGCCCGATTCCTCGCGCACCAGCAGGATGGCGCTGTCGGCGATACGCTCGAGCTCATCGAGATCGGCGAGCCACAGGCCGCGCTCCTCATCGTCCTCCACGAACTCGGCGCGGAGCCGCATGCGCGTGATCGGTGTGCGCAGATCGTGACCGGCGGCAGCGAGCAAACGCATGCGGCTCTCGATCGCCTTTCTTAGCCGCGAGGACAACGAATTGAGGGCTCTCGCCGTCGCCCGCACCTCGGCCGGTCCCCGTTCCGGCAGGTGGGGAAGGATGGCGTCAGGCCCGACCGACTGAACGGCATTCTCGAGAAGCACGAGCGGCTGCACCATGCGATGGGCGGCGAACACGGCAATCGCCGTCACCCCGACGGTGATCAGCGCGAGCCATTTGAGCAGCCCGAACCAGGGCTTGCGCTGCGGCGGCAGGTCCGGGATCGGCATGAGCAGCCATCCCTTGGTATCGATGGGGATCGACACCACGAGCGGCGCATCCCAGTCTTTGCGCGTGATGGTGACAGGAAGGTCATGGCCGCGCTTGGCAAGCTCGGCCCTCAGCCGCGCGGTGGCGTTCTCGCGCAGCTCCCCTGGGGAAGGCTGGGGCACCAGCGTCAGCCCGCTCGTATCCTGCTTGGCGACGCGCAGGAACATCTCGATCTGATCGGCCAACGGCTCGGTGGTTCGCTCAGGCGCCGGCGGCCCAAGCATGGCGAGCATCACCCAAGTGATAATGCCGACCACCGACACGATCGCCACGACCAGCAGAATCGCGATCTTGGCGCGGAGCGTGTTCACGTGGCGCCGTCCTGAAAATCGACCCGCGCCGCCAATTGATAGCCGCCATTGCGCACCGTCTTGAACAGCGGCGCTGAGGCGCGGTCGCCGAGCTTGCGGCGCAAGCGGCTGACCAGCACGTCGATCGAGCGGTCGAACACGTCGCCGTTGCGGCCGCGGGTGAGGTCGAGCAGCTGATCGCGCGACAGCACGCGCCCTGGCCGGTCGAGGAAGGTCTTGAGCAGATCGAACTCGGCGCCGGTCAGCACGATGTCGGCTCCTTGCGGGTCGATCACGCGCCTCGTCTGGGGATCGGCGGTGAAGCCCTCGAAGCGGTAGACCTTCTCATCGCTCGCCGAAGACGCCGCCTCGCCATGCCGCCGCAGCACCGCCCGCACCCTGGCGATCAGCTCGCGCGGGTTGAACGGCTTGCCGAGATAGTCGTCGGCGCCGATCTCAAGGCCGATGATGCGGTCGACATCCTCTTTCAGCGCGGTGAGCAGGATGATGGGCACGTTCGAGCGCTGGGCGCGCAAATCCCTGCACACGTCGAGCCCAGACCCGTCAGGGAGCATGACGTCGAGCACGACGAGATCGACCTGGTGCGTCGCCAGCTGCTCATGCAGCTCATGGCAGCTTGCCGCGAGCAGCACGCTGAACCCCTGACCCTCGATATAGCGGGCGAGAAGCTTGCGGATCTCCGGATCGTCGTCGGCGACGAGAATGCGTTGCGGCGAGTTCATCAGATGCGCTTCTAACGCCGGCTCATGGCTGCAACGAGGCCAATTTTGTAACGAAACCCGGCCCTTCGCGTTCGCGGCAATGTTTCGACACAAAACTGACGGCGGAAGCAACGCTCGGAAATATCACGACCAAGGGAGGTCAAGATCGCGGCCTAGCTTCGCACCCCTGCAAACCGTGAGGTGCCAGATGAACCACGTCTTTCCGAAATTTGCTCGCGTCCTCGCTTTCGCCAGCGTGCACATGCTGACGCCGGCCTGGGGTCAGACCCACGACGCGGGAATGAGCCGGACGAACCTGGCGATGACCGAGATTGCCAAAGGAGAGTTGAAACGCGGCGATCGGCTGATGGCCGAAGCCACACCTCCGGCGCCATCGCATTCTGGTCCCCCAGATCGGTGCGATGGGCCACCGCCGGGACCCGGACCGAGGTTTCATGCTGGCGAGGCGTCTCGCCCGCATTTCGGTCCGGGTCGCCTTGCCACGATGTTGAATGCCGCCGAGACCGAGATCGGCATCCGCTCAAATCAGCTCGATGCCTGGCGCGACTTCACCGACGCGCTGATCGGCACGATGACGCCGCCTTGGATGCAAGCTGGCGCTCAGCCCGGCGCTCCTGGAGCCGCTCAGGGGGCGCCGGCGAACCAACCCTTCGCGCGGGCAGAGCGTCTCGCCGACAATATGATCGAGCGCGGGCGTCATGCCGAGGACCTGAAGAAGGCGATCGAAACGTTGAAGGGCAAGCTCACGCCTGAGCAGCTGACCAAGGTCGCGGACATCGAGGCGAGGCTCGCTCGCCCGGGAGGTCCTGGACCGCATTTCGGTCCGCCTCACGGCGCAGGCCCTGGGCCAGACGATGGGCCCGGCGGTCCAGACGACGAGACCCCGCCTCCGACTCCATCGGAGCACTAGAAGAAGGGGCGGTGCGCCAAACGGAGCACCGCCCCTTCGAACTTTAAGCGAGATGTTACGCGCTGCGGCCGCTGACGGCGTGATAGATCCACAGCACCAACACGGCGCCGACGATCGCCACCAGCATGCTCCAGATGTTGAAGCCGGTGATGCCGCCCGCGCCGAGCATGTCGAAGAGATAGCCGCCGACCACGGCGCCGACGATGCCGAGCACGATATCCATCAGGATGCCCTGACCGGTGCCGACATAGATCTTGCTCGCGATGAAGCCCGCGATCAGGCCCAACACAATCCAGGCTAGAATCGACATTTTCAATCTCCTCCCTGCTGTGAAGTCATTGATCCCGATCGCGGCCGCCTAAAGCGCTTCAGCCTAACAGCCGCTCCATCTCGCGTTGCGTGGGCAGACGGCCCTCCGGAGTCATCTGGTCGACAACATTCGGCAGCATCTTCGCCAATTGGGCGATCACCTCGTCGCGGGGCAGGCCGGTGCGGCGAGCCAGCTGATCGACGACGTCCGAACCCAGAGCATCAGACACCTGCCCCGAGGAGATGTCTTGGTTCTTTCCCCGGTTGACCCAGCTGTCGACGACGTCGCCGAAGCCTTTTTGCTGGAACTGCTTTACCAAACCTCCAAGCCCATCGAGGAGGTCGCCCGGCGAAGCATTCGCGGGGTCCGCCTGCGGGATGCGCGGCGCTGGCTGGGGCTCGGCTGATGCCGTCTGGTCGGAGCCTTTCTTACCGAAATAGCGCGAAGCGAGCAGTGCCAGAAGCGCGATCATCAAGGGCTTTGCCACGTTGCCGCCGGGAAGGGCGGAGCTGCTATCGGATCCAAAAATATTGCTAGCCATACTGACCTCCTCAAGAAAAAGACCAAAGCGCCCCGTCCCCGAAACGCAATGCTACCATTTCGGGTTCACGCCACCAATGACGGCTTGCATCGTCGAAGCGGCCTGGTGTCGCTGACAAACCGCCATTATCTCGATGCTTTGCCGCTTGCTTGGCGTGACCGGCACTCCATAAAAGGACGCCATGACAGTTTCAGTGACCGATAGGCCGATTTCAGTTGCTCCGGAATGGGCGCTGCAAAAGGCGATCTGGACCGCCTGGCCGGCCAATTTGAGCCAGTGGAACGGCGACCTGGAAGCGCCGCGCCGCGACGTTGACGCCATGGTGCGCGCGCTCGCCCCGGCGAACCGGGTGCGCCTGCTGGTCAACGGCGCCGAGGCGGAAGCGTCCGCGGGCGCGGCCTTGGGCGGCTTGGCTGAGATCGTGCCGGCCCGCTACGGCGACATCTGGCTCCGCGA
>DASUZQ010000313.1:0-2864 GCA_036376815.1 Methyloceanibacter sp.
GACCACGCCGATGGCGATGCCGATAGCGGCACCTATGACCTGCCCGCCCATCGGCTGCACCATCGTGCCTGCCACCGCTCCCTGCTCGGCGAAAGCAAGCCGCGTGCCGAGCGAGGTGACAAAACGGCGAGACAGCTGCCCGAAGCTCTGGGCGAGCACGCCATTCAGTGCGGGACCGAGCGCAAGCGCGCCGACCGTGCCTCCGGCCACAGCGGCGCCGATGCCGGCAACGCCGTCAAAAGCGCGATCCTCCATCAGATAGACCGGCGCCTTCCATTTCTGCGCGTCCCAATCGAGCTTGACGTCGGTCATCGGCGTCGCGGCCGGAATGTCTTCGAGATGGCTCGTATGCTTGGCAAGGAACAGCTGCAAGCGCATGTCGCCATTGGCGATCACACGCCGATAGCTGTCATGAGCATGGCGCGCTGCCTGCTCCACCCCTTGCGTGATGGTCTGATCGCGCAGCTCGGGCTTCAGCACCTGCTCCTTGTAGTTCCTGAGGAAATAGTCCTTCACGTCGGCCTCGATGGCCTCGGTCAGCGACTCGTATTTACCGGCCTCGAAGAAGCGGGTGACGGCCGAGGTGAGCGACTCCTTCAGCACCACGTAGGAGCGCTTCCATTCGAAGAACCAGTCGGCGTAGCTCGAGACTGCCTGCTCGCGATCCTGGAAGGCCTGCGCAAAGGCCCGGTCGAGGTCGTCATGGGCTGCCTTCTTGATCCGCGCCCGCTCGTCGTCGAGCATGAGGATCGTCTCGTTGACGAACTTGTCGGCTTCCGACTTGCTGGCCACCACCTTGTGCAGGGTACCGTCGACGTCCTTGACCACGAGGTCGACGGGATCCGACGGCAGGTCCGAAGTGCCGAACAGAATGTCGAGCACGCTATTATCGGCATGCACTGCAGCGGTGTGATCGAGATGCCGCTGATAGCTCCGCCAAAAAGTCGTGCCGAGAGACAAGAGCGCATAGGCCGAAAGCACGAGCGCAAGCGAGATGCCGATCGGCTTGAGCAGCGCGCCGAGCGCGCTTTCCTTGACGACCTTCTCGCGGCGGGCGCGGCGTGTCCCCTTGGGCTTGGCCGCAGCTAGCTCCGTGCCGGGGGGCATAGCGACCGCCCCAAACCGGTCGTCTGCATCCACCACGAGACTGGTGCTCTGACCTTTGGGCATGTCGTCCAGCATGACTCTAACGTCCTCGTGCAATACTAGCAGGTCCAACCCGCCCCGGCTTCATATGGGGTGCGCCAAACGAGCTTGTAAGCACAGGAAAACGAGCGAAACGGGGCTGCCGGTCAGTCGTCGTCGGATGATGCCGGCCATGGACGCGGAACGCAGGCCCGCGCAGAATGTTCCTCAAACAACAGCCCTATCCATGAGCGGCAAGGAATGGCGCAGAACTGGCGTGACGCCGAACTCCCTCTCTTCGCCGAGGCGAAGCGCATTAACGATCCTGAGCGCGCGCTGAAAGAGCTTGCCGAAGAGGCGAACGCCTGTACACGCTGCCCACTCTACAAAAATGCGACCCAGACGGTGTTCGGCGAAGGGCCGGCCGATGCCGCGCTCATGCTGGTTGGCGAGCAGCCCGGCGATCAGGAGGACATTGCTGGCCGCCCCTTTGTCGGGCCTGCCGGCAAGGTACTCGACCGGGCGCTCGAAAGCGCAGGCATCGAACGCAGCGCGGTGTACATCACCAACGCGGTGAAGCACTTCAAGAACGAGCTGCGCGGCAAGCGCCGCATCCACAAGAAGCCGGACACGAGCGAGATCGACGCCTGCCGCTGGTGGCTCGACAACGAGCTCGCCGTCGTGCAGCCGAACGTCGTGGTGGCCTTGGGCGCGACCGCGGCGCGGGCGGTGATGCACAAGGCGGTCACCATCAATGCCAATCGCGGCCGCCTGATCGAGCTTCCCGACCGTCGCCGCGCGGTAATCACCGTCCACCCGTCCTATCTGCTGCGCCTGCTCGAAGACCGCGATAAGCGGCGCGAGTTCGATCGCCTGGTCAAGGATCTGCGCTTCGCCGCCGATGCCGCGAGGCGGAGCTAAGCCGGCTAGAACTGGGCTAGAGCGCGTCGGCCCCCATCTCGCCGGTGCGCACGCGCATGACGCCTTCGAGGTCGAGCACGAAGATCTTGCCGTCGCCGATATGGCCGGTCCGCGCCGACTCGCTGATGGTCTCGACCACCTGGTCGGCAAGCCCCTCATCGACGGCAATTTCGAGCTTCGCCTTCGGCACATATTGCACGGTGTATTCCGCCCCGCGATAAACCTCGGTCTGCCCCTTTTGCCGGCCGAATCCGCGCACCTCGGTCACCGTCAAGCCCTGCACGCCGATGGCGGCGAGCGCCTCGCGCACCGTATCGAGACGGTGCGGCTGGATGACTGCAATGATGTATTTCATGCGCTCGCTCTCCGATTGCGTTCTAGCACTCGCATCCGGCGGTGATGAAGAAGCTATTTCCTCGCGGGATCGAAAACGTCGACTGGTTGCAGCGCGGCGTCAAGGCATTTTGCCGTGATTGGCTTAGGCGCTCACCCCGCGTCCGGCGTCGAGCCCAGCGCGAAAAAAGAGTAGCAAGCCGAGAGACCGGGCCCTTAGGAAAAGAGGGTTACCGCGGCGGCAAGCAAGAGGGTTGAACGCGCGCCACAATCTAGGGTTCTGCCATGATATATTGGCAGAATGAGCAAGGCCTTCACCAAGGAGCCGGAGACCGGCGACGTCTATGACGATCTTCCGGATCGGCCCGTTTCGCCCCACAATCTCGTGACCCCAAAAGGGCTTGAGATGATCGAGGCCGAGCTCGCGCGCCTGCATCTCGAGCACGCAGCAGCACAAGATGCGAACGACCGGGCGCTCCTCGCCA
>DASUZQ010000314.1:0-2861 GCA_036376815.1 Methyloceanibacter sp.
GGCCCCGAGCAGATCGGGAACAGCCAGTCGGAGCGCATCTGGACGTCGTCGTTCAGCGCCTTCATGGCCTCGTAGTTGAAGGTGACGCGCGACTTGGCATCGCGGCCGGCCCAGATCAGCGTCTCGTGCGCGTTGGTGAACCGCTTGCCGCGCACGATCTCGACCGAACGCGACTTGAGCGGGGTGACAGCAGCGAGGCGAGTGCGCGCAGCCTCTGCGTAAGCCTGCTCGCGCTCGATGCCGATGAAAGACCGGCCGAGTCGCTTGGCGACCGCCGCCGTGGTGCCTGAGCCGAGGAAAGGATCGAGGATGACATCGCCTCTGTTGCTCGACGCGAGAATGATGCGGTGGAGCAGCGCCTCCGGCTTCTGCGTCGGATGCATCTTGCGGCCGCCGTCCTGCTTCAAACGCTCTGGGCCAGAGCAGATCGGGAACAGCCAGTCGGAGCGCATCTGCAGCTCGTCGTTCAGCGCCTTCATCGCCTCGTAGTTGAAGGTGTAGCGCGCCTTTGGCCCCATCGACACCCAGACCAGCGTCTCATGCGCATTGGTGAAGCGGCGGCCTCTGAAATTCGGCATGGGGTTCGACTTTCGCCACACCACGTCGTTCAGCACCCAGAAGCCGAGGTCTTGCAGAGTGGTGCCGACACGGAAGATGTTGTGATAGCTGCCGATCACCCAGAGCGCGCCTTCGGGCTTCAACACCCGCCGGCAGGCCCTGAGCCAGGTGCAGGTGAAGTCGTCGTAAGCCGCGAAGCTGCCGAACTTGTCCCAATCGTCATCGACGCCGTCGACGCGTGTGTTGTTAGGCCTGAGCAGCTCATTGTTGATTTGAAGGTTGTAGGGCGGGTCGGCAAAGACGAGATCGACGCACTGCTCGGGGAGTTTCGCCAGCTCCTCGATGCAGTCGCCGACAATGACCTCGTCGAGCGGGAGCCTTCGCCCCCGCGTCCCACCCACACCCATGGCACCACTCGGTTACGCAAAACCAGGAAAACGACTGCCTTTGCCGGACAGGCGAGGGCAGGGCCATGCTGAAGGCTTAAGGGTAAAGGCTGACTTAACTCAGGTCCATGACCAAGAAAGGCGATCACACATGCTGGCCGCCGTCGACGGAAAGCTCGGCGCCGTTGATATAGCTCGATTGCTCGGTGCACAGGAAATAGATGGCCTTGGCCACTTCCTCGGGCTGCCCAAGCCGCCGCATCGGGATATCGGCGATCAGCGTCTCGGTGCCTGGCGACAGGATCGCGGTGTCGATCTCCCCCGGCGAGATGGCGTTGACGCGAATGCCGAGCGGCGCGAAGTCCGCCGCCATCTCCCGGGTGAGCGCGGCAAGCGCCGCCTTCGAGGTGGCGTAGGCCGAGCCCGCGAAGGGATGCACGCGTGAGCCGGCGATCGAGCTGACATTGACCACGGCGCCTGACGCGGCATGAAGCTCATCGATCAGCCCGCGGGCGAGCATGATCGGCGCGAAGAAGTTCACCTGAAACACCGTCATCCAGTCGCGATGATCGGTCTCGATGCTGCCGAGCCGGGCACCTCCCTTGCCCTTCGGCGAGATCGCCGCGTTGTTGACCAGCGCGTTCAGCCTGCCGCCTTGCGCCTTCAGCCGTTCCTTCATCACGGCGATGGCTTGCATCGTGTTGTCCGGATCGGCGAGATCGACCTGGATGTGGTCTTCCGGCCCGGCCTCCCAAGGGCAATCCTCGGGAAAGCCGTGACGCGAGCAGGTGATCACCCTCCAGCCAGCCGAGGAGAAGCGCTTCACCGTGGCGTGGCCGATGCCCCTGGACGCGCCGGTCAGAATCAGGGTCTTGCGCTCTTCATTCGGGATCTGCGCCATCCAGGCAAAATAGGCCCTGGCGCCGACTACGGATAGAGCCGCGTCTTGACCCATGGCACATTGGGCGAAGCGCGCCGGAACACGATGCGGTCATGCAGCCGGTGCGGCCGATGGTGCCAGAATTCAATTTCGAGCGGTATCACCCGGTAGCCGTGCCAGTGAGGGGGGCGCGGCACGTCCCTGCCTGCGAACTCGGCAGTCCGTTTTGCCACCGCTTCATCGAGAGCCTTGCGGCTCGTGAGCTGGCGGGATTGCTGTGAGGCCCAGGCGCCGATGCGGCTTTCCCGCGAGCGGGTGGCGAAATAGGCGTCGGCCTCTTCGTCGCTCACCGGCTCGATCGGTCCGCGCACGCGAATCTGGCGGTGCAGGCTCTTCCAATAGAAGAGGAGCGCCGCCTTTGGCGCCGCCGCAAGCTCAAGCCCCTTGGCGCTTTGGCAATTGGTGTAGAACACGAAGCCGCGCTCGTCTGAGCCCTTGAGCAGGATCATGCGCACATTGGGCTGGCCTGTCGCGTCGACGGTGGCGAGCGCCATGGCGTTCGGGTCGTCCGGCTCGCTCCTCTCCGCCTCAGCCAGCCAGGAGGCGAACAGCGCGAAGGGGTCGGTGGCTCCCGTGAAGTCAGGGGCCTGGTCGCGGAACTCGGTCATGGCTCTCTCTTAGCCGTTCGCTTGCGGTGGCTGCCGCCATCCCGCTGCGAAACGGACGTTTACGATTTCCTCACCCTGATACTGCACCCTCGTCTCCGTTGATAGTTGGTGCCGAGACACCAGTTTGGGGGGACGATTGGTTATGCGTACGGTCCATCGCAACGCTCCTATCATCATTGGGGCGGGGGCACTTGCACTTCTGTTGATCGCCCCCGCCTCTCTTTTTCTCTTCGCCGAGGAACCCGCCTATACCGGCTCGGTGGTCATCGACACCGAAAGCGCCTTGGGCGCCAAGCAGCCCACCGCCTTCGCCGAGCTCCGCGCCAGGCTCGACGGCACCGACCGGGCCGTTGCGCTGAACGCCCTGCA
>DASUZQ010000315.1:0-3411 GCA_036376815.1 Methyloceanibacter sp.
TTCACCGTGCAGAGCGCCGATTTCGACCGCGCCATCGAGGTGCTGAGGAAGTCGCGGGACGCCATCGGCTATGCCGATTTGCGCGGCTCCTCCGACATTGCCAAGGTGTCGGCCATCGGGGTCGGCATGCGCAGCCACGCCGGCGTTGCCTCGCAAATGTTCAGCGCTTTGGCCGAAAAAGGCATCAATATCGAGGCGATTTCCACCTCGGAGATCAAAATCAGCGTATTGATTGATGCGGCCTACGCCGAGCTTGCGGTGCGGACCTTGCATTCGCTGTTCGGACTGGACAGCCGCTAGACTGACAGCGCGGCCACCTCAAGCCTTTCGCCAGCTCAGGTTCGCCGCTTAAGCCGCCGGCGAGGACTCGATTTATGCCAATTTCAGTTGGCGCTCCGAGATTGCTGCTCCGCCGCTTACGCGAGGTCATGGCCGAGCGCGAGAGCGCGCAGGCGCGTCTCGATAAGGTCGTGGTGCTGATCGCCTCCAACATGGTGGCCGAGGTGTGCTCGCTCTATCTCCGCCGCCGCGACTCTTCGCTTGAGCTGTTCGCCACCGAAGGCCTGAACCCCGAGGCGGTGCACAACACGCACTTGAAGGCCGGCGAGGGCCTGGTCGGCTTGATCGCCGAGCACGGCGAGCCGATGCAATTTGCCGACGCCCAGACCCACCCGGCTTTCTCCTACCGGCCTGAGACGGGGGAAGAGGTCTACCACTCCTTCCTCGGGGTGCCGATCTTGCGCGGCGGCCATACCATCGGCGTGCTCACGGTGCAGAACCGCACCCAGCGCCACTACAGCGACGAGGAGGTGGAGGCGCTGCAGACCACCGCCATGGTGATCGCCGAGATGATCGCCTCAGGCGGCCTCGTGGTGAGCGAGGAGGGCGGGCAGGAGGCACGCCGCGAGCAGAGCGCCCGCTTCACCGGCGTCACCATCTCCGAAGGCGTGGCGCTCGGCCATGTGGTGCTGCACGAGCCGCGCATCGTGGTCACCAAGCTGATCGCCGAGGACGTCGATCTTGAGCGCCGGAGGCTGGCGCAAGCCATCGACGAGCTCACCGGCATGATCGACGGCATGCTTGAGCGCGGCGATCTGCAACGCGCCGGCGAGCACCGCGAGGTGCTTGAGGCCTTCCGCATGTTCGCGCACGACCGCGGCTGGCGCCGCCGCCTCGATGAGGCTCTGCTCACCGGCCTCACCGCGGAAGCCGCGGTGCAGCGCGTGCGCAACGACACCCGGGCCCGCATGCTGAGGCAGATCGACCCTTATGCGAGGGAGCGTCTGCACGACATCGACGACCTCTCCAACCGGCTGTTGCGCGTGCTCGCCGGTGGGGCGGGCACGGCGGCCGCCGGCAACCTGCCGCAAGACACCATCCTGATCGCCCGCACCATGGGCCCCGCCGAGCTGCTCGATTACGACCGGCAGCGCTTGCGCGGGCTCGTGCTCGAGGAAGGCGGTTCGGCGAGCCACGTGGCCATTGTGGCCCGCGCGCTCGGCATCGCCGCTATCAGCCAGGCCAAGGGGCTGCTCGATGCGGTCGAGCCGGGGGATGCGGCGATCGTGGATGCTGAGGGCGGCGAGTTGCACGTGCGCCCGACGCCGGAGGTGGTGTCGGCCTATGCCGACAAGGTCCGCTTCCGGGCGAGGCGCCAAGCCCAGTACGCGGCCCTGCGCAACGTGCCGGCGGTCACGCTCGACGGCGCGCGGGTGTCGCTCAACATCAATGCCGGCCTCGTGTTCGACCTGCCGCATCTCGATCAGTCGGGCGCCGACGGCATTGGCCTGTTCCGCACCGAGCTGCAATTCATGATCGCCTCGACCTTCCCGCGGCTTGAGCAGCAGACCCGCATCTACAAGGCGATCCTCGACGCCGCGGGCGAGCGCCCGGTCACGTTCCGCTCGCTCGACGTCGGCGGCGACAAGGTGCTGCCCTACTTTCGGGTGAACAAGGAGGAGAACCCGGCGCTCGGTTGGCGCGCTATCCGCATGGCGCTCGACCGGCCTGCTTTGTTCCGCACGCAAGTTCGGGCGCTGCTCAGAGCGGCACATGGGCGGGAGCTCAGGATCATGTTGCCGATGATCGGCGATGTCGCGGAGCTTACGGCGGCGCGTGCCCTGATCGACCGCGAGGTCACCATCCTCAAGCGCCACGCCAGACCTGAGCCGAAGAAGCTGCTGGTTGGGGCGATGATCGAGGTCCCGGCACTATTGTGGCAGCTCGATCGCCTGCTGCCGCTTGCCGACTTCGCCTCGGTCGGCTCGAACGATCTGATGCAGTTCCTGTTTGCCACCGACCGCGGCAATATGCTCGTGGCGGACCGGTTCGATGCGCTCAACCCCGCCGCGCTCTTGGCGCTCCGCGTCATCGTCGAGGCCGCGGCGCGGCATAATGTGCCGCTCAATCTGTGCGGCGAAATGGCCGGCAAGCCGCTCGAGGCCATGGCGCTGATCGGCCTCGGCTTCCGCTCCATCTCCATGGCGCCGGCCTCGGTTGGGCCGGTGAAGGCCATGGTGCTGTCGCTCGACGCGACCGATTTGTGGGTCCGGCTCCAGGAGTTGCTGGCCTCGACATCCACATCCGTGCGTGAGGAGTTGAAGGGCTACGCTGCCGAGAAAGGTGTGCAGATTTGAGGATTGCCGACGAGGAACGGCCATTTGCCGCCAGCGCGGAGGCTTGCAAAGCGTGGGCCGATAGGCTTGTGTGTGGCGAGAGTCGCAGGTCACAGAATGGCAACTTCACCGCGCCGGGGGCCGGGAAGCTTGCCTCCGGACGGTGGACCCGGAGGCCGCCTGCATATTCACGGGATTACGGAAATGCCAGCCGGCTATGACGCTGAGGTGGCGGAGTTATTCAGAGATCTACGCTCGGCAAGCGGACTGTCGGAAGCAGATCTCGCGGCCCAGCTTGCGACGCGCACTGAGGTGGTGCAGGCGCTAGAGCAGGGTGCGCTCTATGCCCTACCCCCATGGCCCGAGACCTACCGCGTGGTGGCGACCTACGGCACCCTGCTCAACCTCGATGTGCGGCCGTTGCTGCGGCGCATCTATGCCCAGGTCGACGCAGGCGTGGTGGGGCTTGAGCCGAAGGCAATGCGCGACGTCCCCTTCATGGCGCCCCCCAACCACGCCGAGCACGAGTTCCAAACGCAGCCAGCCAAAGCCCAGCCTCAGCCCGCTGAGCCCTTCTCCATGCCGCCGCGTCAGCCGGCGCCAGCTCCGGCAAGGCCGCAGCAAGCCGCGCCGGACCGGCGGGGGCCCGCGCCCCGCCAGGCTCAAAGCCCCCAACCCCAACTCCAACCCCAACCCCGGCCTCAGCCTCAGCCTCAGCAGCCGCCGCCTCTGCCGCATCAGCAGCAACCGCCGCCCTGGGCGCCGCAGCAAAGAGGAGCGCCGCCGGGGCCTCCCC
>DASUZQ010000316.1:0-2021 GCA_036376815.1 Methyloceanibacter sp.
GAAAATCAAGGCACTTTTATCTCGGAACATAAGAATTTAAAATAATGATAGAAACGCAACTAAGGGCTTGAGCGTATTATGTTTTGTTGGTAGCGGAGGAGGGACTCGAACCCCCGACACGCGGATTATGATTCCGCTGCTCTAACCAGCTGAGCTACTCCGCCATTTGGCTGGACAGTCGCCGATATAGGGAGCGCCAATAACGGGTGTCAAGCAAGCGGCGGGCCATGACGAGGGAGCGGGCGACCTGCCATTTGATCTTCACTCTGACCGGCTCGGGCAGCCTTGGTCTCACCGGCACCGGCGCTTTCGCCCTCGCAATCGACCGGAGCGACGAAACACGCTCTCCCACCAGTCCCAGACCCGGCTCCTTGACGAAGCGGAGCATGGTGAACAGCCCGAACGGCCAGAGCATCCGCCGCTCGGCAAGGCGCAAATCCTCGCAGACCAAGACGCGGTCGAGCGTGAACACAGCGTGCCAGCCGATCGAGCTTGCAAGCGGAGCGAGCCTCCGCTCGACGAAGCCGCGCACGCCCTCCTCCTGGCTGAAATGGTTGACCAGGATCACCTCGCCGCCGGTGGCGCACACCCGCTCGAGCTCACGCATCACCTTCTCGGCGTCCGGCACCACGGTCATCACATACATGGCGACCACGGTGTCGAAACTCTCGTCGGGAAAAGCGAGCGCGCCCGCATCCATCTCGTGAAGGCCGTCGATATTGCCGAGACCTTGCCGCCGCACCCGTGCCCTTGCCTTGTCCAGCATCTCCGGCGAGAGATCGATTCCGGTGATGCTCAGATGTTTGTCGTAGCAAGGCAGCGACAGACCGGTGCCGACGCCGACCTCGAGCACACGGCCCCGGCGCCGGTTGATGATCTTCACCGCATTCTTACGGCCCGACTCGGCAACCGTGCCGAAGGTGAAGTCGTAGACGGGCGCCCAACGCCGATAGGCATGACGCACCGAAGCCGAGTCCAACAGATCAGCTCTAGAACCCAACCCAACCCTCGCTTACTTCACGGCCGCTCGGGCGACCCATTGATCTCTTGCGCGAGGCCTGTCGGCCCCGGGCACCTCAACGCGGACTGGCCGCCAAAGGCTCACAACCCGCTACCGCCTGTCTCACACGCGAACGATCCGGGATGATTTCGGCTCCCTCGGCTGACTTGATCCAACCTCCGCCAAGAAGCCGCTCGCCCCGCTCATCGGCCGCATAGAACACGCAAGCCTGTCCGGGCGACACACCATCCTCGCCGTGGGCAAGCTCGACCGCGATTCCGGACGCGCTTACGCGCAACGTCGCTTGCTGCAAAGGCCCGCTCGACCGGATCCTCGCCAGCACTTCCTTACCGTGCCCGGCCAAGTCCTCCAAGGGCTCATCGCCGAGCCAGTTCACGTCGCGCAAGCTGATATGGCGCGTGCGCAGCCGCTCGCGCGGGCCGACCACCACTTCCCGGCGCTTGGCATCGAGCTTGACGACATAGAGCGGTTCAGCCGCCGCCACGCCAATCCCGCGCCTCTGGCCGATCGTATAGTTGATGATGCCGCCATGCCGGCCGAGCACGTGCCCGTCAATATGGACGATGTCGCCCGGCTCCGCCGCGCCTGGGCGCAGGCGCTCGATGATTTGCGTATAGCGCCCGGTCGGCACGAAGCAGATGTCCTGGCTGTCCGACTTCGCAGCGGTCGGAAGTCCGAACTCGCGGGCAAGCTTGCGCGTGGTTTCCTTGTCGAGATCGCCGAGTGGGAAGCGCAGGAAGTCGAGCTGCGCGGGCGTGGTGGCGAACAGGAAGTAGCTCTGGTCGCGCTCGGCATCCTGCGCCCGGTAGAGCTGGAAGCCCCTCGGGCCAGGCCTGCTCCTGACATAATGACCGGTGGCAAGCGCCGAAGCGCCGAGCTCCTCTGCGGTCCGCATCAGATCGCGGAACTTGATCTTCTGGTTGCAGGCAACGCACGGCACCGGCGTCTCGCCGGCAAGATAGCTGTCGGCGAACTCGCCCATGACAGCGTGTGCGAACCT
>DASUZQ010000317.1:0-2476 GCA_036376815.1 Methyloceanibacter sp.
ACCCTCTTGTGCCATCTGGAGGCCCATGACGAAGGCCTCGAGCCAGGGCTGCTTCGGAAGGTCGGGCAAGGCCACGCTCAAGAGGTAGACATACGGCCGCGCGCCTTTGGCCGCGAGATCGGAGAGGCTGACGGACAGTGCCTTGTAGCCGACGGTGTCAGGCGGATCGTTGGTAAGAAAGTGCACGCCGGCGATGATAGTGTCGCAGGTGGCGACGAGCTCCTGGCCTTCAGGGATCGACAGCACCGCAGCATCGTCGAGCAGGCCGAGGGCCGCGGGGTTGGTGGCGAGCGGCGCGAAATAGCGGGCGATGATGTCGAACTCACTGCCCGTCTCGCTTTTGCCGCGGCCGTTAGGCACCGCCGGAGCCCTGGCGGGCGAATTCTTGCGGCCGCTCCTCATGGCCGAGCTTGTCGAGAATGCCGTTGACCACCTTCGGCTCTTCGCCCTCGAAGAAGGCATGCGCGAGATCGACATATTCGGTGATGACCACGCGCGACGGCACGTCCTTGCGCACCAGCATCTCGTAGGCGCCGGCGCGCAGGATGGCGCGCAAGATCGAATCGACGCGGTTGAGCCGCCAGCCTTCAGCGAGGTGACGATCGATGAGCGGGTCGATACGGCGCTGCTCGCGCACCACGCCCTCGACAATGTCGCGGAAGAACTGCGTCTCGGCGTCGCAATATTGGTTGCCTTCGACTTCCCGGCCGAGCCGGTGAGCCTCGAACTCGGCGATCACATCGTTGAGGTCGATGGCGGTCATGTCCATCTGGTAGAGCGCCTGGACGGCAGCGAGCCGCGCCGCGGTCCGTGCTTGGGGACTTCGTCCCGAAGCAGGTTTCTTTTGGCCTGAGCCGGTCATCAGCGCCGGCTCGCGGAGGAGAAACTCTGCTCGATCTGCATCAGCGCGAGACAGGCCCGGGCGGCGTCGCCGCCTTTGTTGCGCCCGGTGACGCTCGCCCTGGCGAGCGCCTGCGCGCGGCTGTCGCAGGTGAGGATGCCGTTGCCGAGCGGCACGGCGTGCTCGACGGCGAGCGCGTGCAAGCCGGCGGCGGATTCGCGCGCCACGATGTCGTAATGGGTGGTCTCGCCGCGGATGACGCAGCCAAGGGCAATGCAGCCGCGATGACGCCCTGCCCGGCCGACGAAGCCGGTGGAAAGCGCGAGGCTCAGCGCAAGCGGGATCTCGAGCGAGCCAGGCACGGCGATCCGCTCATACTCGATGCGGCGGCCTTCAAGCTCCTCAACCGCGCCGCGGGCGAGCTCATCGGCGATGTCCTCGTAGAAGCGGGACTCGATGATCAGCACCGAGCGCGGAGATTTGCGGCTCATGACGCGAGGCTCCGATGGCCGACGACCTTGAGCCCATAGCCCTCAAGGCCGACGATCTTGCGCGCCGGCGAATTGCTCAACAGCACCATCTCGCGCACCCCGAGATCGAGCAGGATCTGGGCGCCGATGCCGTACTCGATCAGCCGCTGCTGGCCGCTCTGCTCTGGCTTCTCTTCGCTCCTCAGCCTGGAGGAGATGGCGTCAGGCCTGCTTTCGCGGATGAGCACGATCACGCCGCGGCCCTCGCGGCCGATAATGTCCATGGCCTTGTGCACGAGGGTCTCGCGATGGCCGCCTGCGCCCAAAATATCGTCGAGCGTGTTGGTAGCATGCACGCGGGCGAGCACCGGGCCGCCGTCACTCACATCGCCCTTCACCAGCGCCACGTGCTCGGCGGGATCGACGGTGGTGGCATAGACCTTGAGCGCGAAACTGCCGCCATAGGCGCTTGTGATGGTGGTCTCGGCAACGACCTTGACCAGATGATCGTAGCGGAGCCGATAGGCGATCAGATCGGCGATGGTGGCGATCTTGAGCCCATGACGCTGGGCGAAGGCAACGAGGTCGGGCAGCCGCGCCATGGTGCCGTCATCGTTCATGATCTCGCAGATCACGCCTGCAGGGTAGAGGCCGGCGAGCCGGGCGATGTCCACGGCGGCCTCGGTGTGTCCGGCGCGCACGAGCACGCCGCCATCCTTGGCCACCAGCGGGAAAACATGGCCAGGGGTCATGATGTCCCGGAAGTCCTTGGTGGGATCGATGGCGACGGAGATGGTGTGGGCGCGGTCAGGCGCCGAGATGCCGGTACTGACGCCCTCGCGCGCCTCGATCGACACGGTGAAGGCGGTTGAGTGGCGCGCGCGGTTGGAGCGCGACATCAGCTCAAGATGAAGCTGCTTGGCGCGATCGGCGTTGAGCGACAGGCAGACCAGCCCTCGGCCGTACTTGGTCATGAAGTTGATGGCGTCGGGCGTCGCCATCTGCGCCGGAACGACGAGGTCGCCTTCGTTCTCGCGCTCCTCGGCATCGACGAGAATGAACATGCGCCCGTTGCGGGCGTCCTCGATGACGTCCTCGATGGAGGAGACGTAGTCCGTGTATTCGTTCATAGGCGCCTCGCGCCTCAATTCTGGGTTCTGATGCG
>DASUZQ010000318.1:0-3832 GCA_036376815.1 Methyloceanibacter sp.
TCCGTGACGTTGCAGGCTCGACGCTCGGCGTCATCGGCTATGGCGCCATCGGTAAGTCTGTCGCCAAGCGCGCTGAGGCCCTCGGCATGCGCATTCTCCCTTACGATGTGTTCCCGCAACCTGGACTCGTCGATCTGGAAACAATCTACCGGGAGAGCGACGTCATCACGTTGCATACACCGCTCACGCCTGAGACCAAGAACATGATCGGGGCGAAGGAGCTCAAGATGATGAAGCCCTCCGCCATCCTCATCAACACGGCGCGCGGCGGCCTGGTCGACGAGCAGGCGCTGGCCGATGCGCTGAAGAACGGCATCATCGGCGGCGCGGGCTTCGACGTGCTGACCAAGGAACCGCCGAAAGAGGGCAACGTGCTGCTTGATCCGACGCTGCCGAATTTCATTCTGACGCCGCACGTCGCCTGGGCGAGCCAGGAGGCCATGCAGATCCTCGCCGATCAACTCATCGACAACATCGAGGCGTTCGTGGGTGGGAGCCCGCAGAACGTCGTGGAATGAAGCTGGAAGGCACCAAGATGAGCAAGATGAAGAAATTGCTGTTCCTGTTCGACACCGACCCCTACGCCAGCGTGTTCGACACCGTGGTCGCCTATGACGGCGGCGCCGACCGGGTGACGGGCTACGCCAATGTCACGCCGGACAATGTCGGCGCGCTCGTCGACGGCACCATCTTCACCCGCGGCGGCAAGGAGAAGCAGAACACCGCGATCTTCGTCGGCGGCGGCGACATGGGGAAGGGCGAGGCGCTGCTGAAAGCGGTGAAGAAGAAGTTTTTCGGGCCGTTCCGCGTCTCGGTGATGCTCGATTCGAACGGCTCAAACACAACGGCGGCGGCGGGCGTCGCCCTTCTTGCCCAGGCGGAGAAGCTCAAGGGCAAGAAGGCGGTGGTGCTCGCCGGCACCGGGCCGGTCGGCATGCGGGCCGCGGCCCTGCTCGGCAAGGAGGGCGCCGACGTCACCATCACCTCGCGCACGCAGAAGAAGAGCGACGAGGCGGCCAAGGCGATCGAGGAGAGGTTCGGGGTCAAGGTGAAGGCGATCGAGGCCGCCGACGATGCGACCCGCGCGGCTGCGGTCAAGGACGCCAATATCGTCTATGCCGCGGGCGCCATCGGCCTCCAGCTCCTGCCGCTCTCCGCCTGGAAGGACAATCAGAATATCGAGATGGTTGCTGACGTGAACGCCCAGCCGCCGCTCGGCATCGAAGGCATCGAGGCGACCGACAAGGGCAAGGACCGCTTCGGCAAGCTCGCCTTCGGCGCGCTCGGCATCGGCGGCCTCAAATTGAAGCTGCATCGGGCTTGCGTCGGCAAGCTGTTCGACTCCTCGGAAGCCGTGTTCGACGCCGAGGAGATCTACGCGCTCGCCAAGGAGATGGCCTGACCGCATGATCAAGCAGAGCGCCATCGACAAATTTCTCGACGACCTGGCGAGCCAGAACGCGACGCCAGGCGGCGGCAGCGCGGCGGCCATCATCGGCGCCATGGGCGCAGCCCTCGTCGCCATGGTGTGCAACCTCACCATCGGCAAGAAGAAATATGCCGACGTTGAAAGCGAGATGCGCGCGCTGCTCGAAAGAGCCGAGGCGTTGCGCCATCGGCTCACCGGCATGATCGAGGACGACGTCAAGGCGTTCGACGCGGTGATGGGCGCCTACGGCCTGCCGAAAGAGACCGATGCCGAGAAGGCGTCGCGTAGTGCCGCCATTCAGGAGGCGCTCAAGCTTGCCACCGACGTGCCGCTCCGCTGTTGCCATGCCGCGCGCGAGGTCATCGATCTCGCCGCCGCCGCCTCGGCCAAAGGCAATCTCGGGGTGATCTCGGATGCCGGGGTCGCCGTGCTCGCGGCCTATGCTGCACTGCGAAGTGCCGCGCTAAATGTTTATACCAACGTGAAATTGATCTCTGACAAAGCCTTCGCCGAGGCTAAGCTTAGGGAACTTGAGACGCTTTTGTCCGGCGCTGAAGGCGTGACCGAGGAAGCTTACGAGCTGGTGAAGGGAAAGGTGAGCTGAGGCTCGCCTGGCTTGAGCCGGCCAAAAACCGAAAAAGGGAGGAAGGAAAGTGGACGTCCACGAGTATCAAGCCAAGGAGTTGCTCGCCCAGTTCGGCGTGCCGGTGCCCAAGGGCGCCGTCGCCTTCAGCCCAGACCAGGCGGTCTATGCCGCAACCGAGCTCGGCGGATGGAACTGGGCGGTCAAGGCGCAGATTCATGCCGGCGCCCGCGGCAAGGCCGGCGGCATCAAGCTGTGCAAGACCTATCACGAGGTGCGCGAGGCGGCGGCCGATCTGCTCGGCAAGCGGCTGGTGACGATCCAGACCGGGCCCGAGGGCAAGCCGGTGCAGCGGGTCTATATCGAGGTGGCCGAGCCGTTCGAGCGGGAGATCTATCTCGGTTATGTGCTCGACCGCAAGACCGAGCGTATCAGGGTCATTGCCTCGAAGCGCGGCGGCATGGAGATCGAGGAGATCGCGCGGACCGAGCCTGAGGCCATCCTGCAAGTGATCGTCGAGCCCGCGGTGGGCTTGCAAGCCTTCCAGGCGCGCCAGCTTGCCTTTGCGCTTGGCCTCAACATCAAGCAGGTGCAGCGCGCGGTGACCGCGATCATGAACGCCTATCGCGCGTTTCGCGACCGCGACGCCATCATGCTCGAGATCAACCCGCTGGTGGTGACCAAGGACGATCGCGTGCTCGCGCTCGATGCCAAGATGTCGTTCGACGACAACGCGCTGTTCCGCCGTCACAGCGTCGCCGACATGCACGATCCTTCGCAGCAGGACCCGCGCGAGGCGCAGGCCGCCGAGCACAATCTCAATTATATCGGGCTCGACGGAGAGATCGGCTGCATCGTCAACGGCGCCGGCCTCGCCATGGCCACCATGGACATGATCAAGCATGCCGGCGGCAGTCCGGCGAACTTCCTCGATGTCGGCGGCGGCGCGTCTCCTGAGCGCATCGCCACCGCGCTCAAGCTCGTGCTGTCGGACGCCAAGGTGAAGGCGGTGCTGGTCAACATCTTCGCCGGCATCAATCGCTGCGACTGGGTGGCGAAAGGCGTGGTCCAGGCGTGCCAGACCGTCGACGTGAAGGTGCCGCTCGTGGTTCGGCTCGCCGGCACCAATGTCGAGGAAGGCCGCAAGATCCTCGCCGAGAGCGGGTTGGAGCTGATCACCGCCGAGACTTTGGCCGAAGCCGCGAGCAAGGCGGTCGAGGCCTGCAATGCGGCGCAGGAACCTGCAAGGGCGAGGGCTTAAGCGCGCCGGGAGAGGACCAATGAGTATTCTTATCGACGAAAAGACACCGATCATCGTCCAGGGCATGACCGGCGACAAAGGCTCCTTCCACACCAAGGAGATGGTGGAGTACGGAACCAATGTCGTCGGCGGGGTAACGCCGGGCAAAGGCGGCACCAAGCATCAGGGCCTGCCCGTGTTCAACACCGTGAAGGAAGCGGTGGACGCGACCGGGGCCACCACCAGCATCACCTTCGTGGCGCCGGCCTTCTGCGCCGACGCCATCATGGAGGCGGCCGATGCCGGCATCAGGCTGATCTGCTCGATCACCGACGGCATCCCGGCGCAGGATATGATGCGGGTGAAGCGCTATCTCTACCGCTATCCCAAAGACAAGCGGCCGATGATGGTCGGCCCGAACTGCGCCGGCATCATCAGCCCCGGCAAGGCCATGCTCGGCATCATGCCGGGTCACATCTATCTCAAGGGCAAGGTCGGCGTGATCTCGCGCTCAGGCACGCTCGGCTATGAGGCCGCCTCGCAGATGAAAGCGGTCGGCATCGGCATCACCACGTCGGTC
>DASUZQ010000319.1:0-5884 GCA_036376815.1 Methyloceanibacter sp.
CTCGACAGCGGCAGCGACATCTGGCCGGTCAAGGCCGATCTGCACCAGTTCGAGCAGGTGATCATCAATCTCGCGGTGAACGCGCGCGATGCCATGCCGGACGGCGGCAAGCTCGTGATCCGCACCGCCAATGTCGGCGAGCGCGACTCGCTCGAGCTCGGCGAGCATCGGGTGCCCGCAGGCGAATATGTTCTGATCGAAGTGAGCGACACCGGTACCGGCATGGCGCCGGAAGTGATGCAGAAGATGTTCGAGCCCTTCTTCTCCACCAAGGAAGTCGGGCGCGGCACCGGGCTTGGCCTCTCCACCGTCTACGGCATCGTCAAGCAGACCGGAGGCCATGTCATTCCCGATAGCGAGCTTGGCCGTGGAACGGTGATGCGCGTCTACCTGCCGCGTTATGTGGAAGTCGCCGGCGAGGCTGAACCAGCCCGCGCGCCGGCGCCGGTGCGCCGCGAGCAGCCGAAGGATCTGACCGGCCGTGGCACGGTGCTGCTCGTCGAGGACGAGGACGCGGTGCGGAGCTTCGCCGCGCGCGCTCTCGGCCAGCGCGGCTATCACGTGCTCGAGGCCACCACCGGCACCGAGGCGCTCGAGATGTTCACGAGCTACAACGGCGATGTGGACCTCGTGGTCAGCGACGTGGTGATGCCGGAGATGGACGGCCCCACCCTGATGAAGCATCTCAGGAGCGAGCGCCCCGACGTGAAGATCATCTTCATCTCCGGCTATGCCGAGGACGCCTTCCGCCGCAACCTGTCGGACAAGGAAGACTTCATGTTCCTGCAGAAGCCCTTCGACTTGAAGGAGCTCGCTGCGGCGGTGAAGGCCGCGCTCCAGGGCTGACCGCGCCATCCGCCACTTGCGAACCAACCGGCGCAAAAGTCTTCCTTTCGTCGCAGATCGCGGCTAACACCCCTGCAAAACCTCGTTGCCGCTTTTGGGGGTCCCCCGCGCGTGCCTGATTACGAGAAACAGCCCGACGACCAGCATGAAGGCTTCCGCCGGAGAGCCCGGGCGAAGCCTCGCATGCCCGCGCTCACCATCCACCGCTATGGCGGGCGCCTGATCTATTTCTGGTTCGGCATGCGGCTCCGCGCGCTTCTGAAGCTCTTCAAGCGCGGGCATTACAGCTTCACGCTCAACTGCATCCCCGACGTGCTGGCGCTGTTCCTTTGGGTGCCGTGGAACTCGGTGCTCTATCGGATCTCGGAAGCGAAATATCGCCGCGCCGCCGAGGCGCTTCCGCTCGACCAGCCTCCGGTCTTCGTCATCGGCCATTGGCGGACCGGCACGACCTTTCTGCATGACCTGTTTTCGGTCGATCCCAGCCTCGCTTATCCGACCACCTATGAATGCTTCTTTCCGCACCATTTCCTGCTGACCGAGAACACGCTGCCCAAGATCATGAAGGTGCTCCTGCCCAAGAAGCGCCCGCAGGACGACGTGCCGGTGGGCTTCGACCGGCCGCAAGAGGAAGAGTTCGGCATGCTGATGCTGGGCGAGGGAACGCCTTATCTCACCCATGCCTGGCCGCGCTTCGGCCCAGCCGATAGCGACTATCTCGACTTCAAGGGCCTCACCGACGCCGACAAGAAGAAATGGGCCGACGCCTATATGTGGTTCTACCGCAGGCTGTCGCTTAAGCACGGCGGCAAGCCGCTGGTGATGAAGACCCCGGCCAACGCCGCGCGCCTCAAGCTTCTCACCAAGCTCTTTCCCGATGCGCGCTATATCTATCTCTCGCGCAACCCGCTGAAAGTGTTTCCCTCCACGGTGAAGCTGTGGCGCGCGCTCTATTCGGTGCAGGGGCTGCACAATCCGCCTTATCTCGACAGCTGGCTCGACGACTACGTGCTCGACATGTTCGCGCGGCTCACCGAGGACTACGAAGCCGACCGTCACGTGATCCCCAAGGGGCGCCTGATCGAGCTCCGCTACGAGGATCTGATCAAGGACCCGATCTCAACCATGCGCGACATCTATGCGCGTCTCGACATCGGCGACTTCGCCGCCGCCGAGGCGCCGATGCAGGCCTATCTCGACGCGCAGAAGGAGCATCGCGTCTCCGAGTACGAGATGCCGCTCGAGCTCAAGCGGAAGGTCATCGAGCGCCTCGGCCCATACATCGACCGCTTCGGTTATCGCGAGGCGGTGACGCGCGAGCTTGCCAAGGGCGCGTCGGCCAAGCCCGTGCCCGAGCCGCAAGTCTCCTGACCTTCGCCAAAGCCACCTTCGCGCAACGGGCGAAGGGGCATGCGGCGCGGCGGCAACGCTGATATTGTTGGCCGCGAGGGCGTGCGGGATGGCGATGATGGGGCTTCACACTGGCATCAGCGGCAATCGGCGCAGTGATCCTGGCTCTCGCGATCTGGGGCACCAAGGCCGGAGACGGCAGCCACCTGGCGGCTCCACGGCACTCTGGACGGCGATGCGAGGCCGCTGCTGTGCAAGGACCCCGAGACCGCCAATCTCGTTGTCGACGTTCTCGGCCGCGCTATCGAGGCCAAAGCCAGTGGCGATGCCGACAAGGCGAAGGGCCTGTTCGAGGTCGCGGCCAAGCTCGAAAGCGAGATCTGTCTCAAACCCGCGGCCGACGACATCGTCATCCTGCGTTGCAATCTCGGCGACAAGAAGTTCGGCGACACCAGAATATCGCTCGCCAAGATCAGCGCATTGATGAAGTCGAACAGCTCGGCAGGCGAGCAGCCCTTCTACGCCTGGACCTATGCCGCCATCGAGCCGGCCGCTGACGGCAGCACCGCGCAAGACGCCGACAAGAAATGGTGCGCCGAGGAGACCGCGGCCGATGCGCCGCTCGAGCCGACACCGGATCTGATCCAGCGGGTGCAGCAGCGGTTCTACGATTTCGGCTTCGGCAAGCAGATCGACGGGCGCCTCAGCAACGAAACGGTGCAAGGCCTCCTCGCCTTTCAGAAATGGGCGGGGCTGCCGGAGACCGGGCAACTGACCAAGCTGACGCTGCAGAAGATCGACACGACCGAGGCGCCACCCGCCTGGGCGACGCTCGTCTTCGACGGTCTCGGCAATCACAGCATGGTCAACGGCGACACGCGCCGCGCCGCCGAAGCCGACGCCGTCAGCGCCTTTCGCAAGAAATGGCGCGGCGATTTCAACGTGGCCTCGGTCCCGGCGCCGCATTGCGTCGCGATCTCCACAACGCGTTACAAGACTCGGCGCCGCACCTTCACCCAGGCCTTCACCAGCATGGGCGACACGGCTGACGAGGCGAGCCAGAATTCGCTCGACTCGCGAGAAGGGCGGCGGCACCTGCCAGACGCGTGACGCAATTTGCGCTGCCGCCGGCACCGCGCCGCCGCCGCGCTACGACCGCGGCAACATTTCTGTGAACGCGGCGCCCCCGCAGCCCGGCGGCGGGCCTAAGCGCTACAATCCGAGCGAAATTCCCGCCAATGCGCCGGCGCCTGACAACGATCAATTCAAGCGCATCGAGCCGGAGAACCTGCCAATCAACGCTCAAGCCCCGGGCATGAGCAGTGGAGCCGAGGAAGACGACGACAAGTCGCCGCCTGTCCCTCCTGAGCCTAACAAGCCACCCGAGCTGGTGCAGCCTCCAGCCGAAAAACCTTCCAACCCATAGACCCTGGCCGCCGTCACTGCGGCATTGGCGCGTTGACCGGGATGGACTGAGGGTCCCAACGCTTTGTTGGCACCATTCCTCCGGGCGTCGGCGCAAACGGCAGGGTCTGCACTTCGCCCACCGCGCTCCACACCTCAGGCCCGAACACGCCGTCGAGCTTGCCGTGGAATACGCCTGCCTGCTTCAGCAGCCGCTGCAGCTCGACGCGGAACTGCTTGGTCCAACCTTCGGCGGAACCGCTCATCTGCTTGATTGAATAGTCGTGGCCGAGCCTGAGCGCGGCATACATCCAGGCGGCGGCCTGGGCCGGATTGAAGGGGAGGCCCTCGCCGGCGTCATAGGCCATGGCGACGTTGAACATGCCGAACAGATCGCCTTGCTGGGCGGCACGCAGATAAAGCTTCACGGCGGCCTGCTGGTTTCGCGCAACACCCTGGCTGTTGTTGAGCAGCCAGCCATAGTTGACGAGCGCGGCGAAATAACCGTGCTCGACGAGCTTGCCATAGAGCTTGGCGGCCTCGACATAGGCTTCGGTCTTTTGCAGCGAGCGGGCGAGCTGGAACTGGAACCGCGCCGTGTCCGGATATTTGGCGAGCGCGGCACGGCAGGCCTTCGCCCCTGCCGCGCCATCGAGAGCGCCGATGGTGACGCCCTCGGTCATCCGTTCGGGGTCCGTGGCGCTCGCGGCGATGCGGTCGCAATCGGTCACAGGCGGCTTGCCCGTCATCACCGGTGTTTCGCCGTTGGACTGTTGCGTGTCCGGCGGCAAAACATGGGAGAGATCGGGCTCATCGGGGGCGGACTCATGCGGCGGCGTGTGCTCGGTGTCCGCGCCGTCGGTCTTATCCTTGCCGTTTTGGGTGCCGGAGTCGGCCGTCTTCGTGCCGGCGCCTCCTCCGTCTTTCTCCTGCTTGATATTTTCGCTTCCCGCCTTCGGCGGCACGGCCTTTGTCAGGTTGAAGAAGAAATCGTGGAGCAGCGAGGAATTGTCCCACGGCACCTGCTGTTCCTTGGTCCGCTCCACCACGTCGCTCCGCACGTCCTGCAGCATCGACAGAGCGGTCACGTTCGGCGTGGCGATGTGCTTGACCAGCGCCTCGGTGAACGGACTGTCGGGGCCTTCGCCGTCGAGCGCCACGTTGCCTAGCTGGGTCGAGAAGGAGATGAGCGTGCCGGTACCGGTCGTGATGGTGCCAAGTCCCTTGCCCACGGCGTTTGCCCGCTCGCCAAGAGCCTTGGCGAGCTTCTCGCTCAAGGGATTGTTGCGGCAGGCGTCGAGAATGACGATGTTGGTGATGCGCTCGGCGGCAAGGCTCTGCAGCGCAATGTCGAGCGCCACGAGCTGGAAGGGAAGATCGGCCTCGTTCGCCACGTCGGCATCGACCGGCACCATATAATTCCGCCCGTCGACCTGCAGGCCATGCCCGGCATAGAAAAACAGCGCGGCCTCGGCGCCCTTAAGCGAGCCGACAAAGTCGCGCACTTTGGCCTCGAACCCCGCTTTGTCGAGATCGAGCAAGAGCGTCACCTCGAAGCCGAGATCGCGAAGCTGCTGCGCCATGGCCTTGGCGTCGTTGCTCGGATTGTCGAGCTCAGGCACCGAGACGTAAGCCGAATTGCCGATGACGAGCGCGACCCGGCGGCCGGCCGCTTCCGCGTGCGCAAGCGCTCCGAGGAGAACGAGCACCAGCAGCGATCGGAAGAGTGTGGACAGCATGAGGGCCAGTGGGGCAGGGACGCTTGAGAATAGCTCAAGGACGGGCACCGCTCCATCCACGCCTGATATGCATAAGGGGTAGGGCCACGGCGCAGGGCCTCGGCGCATGGACATTTTCGTTTGCGGGACTATGCTCCGCGGCGGAAGGTTGAGAACGTGCCGGGTCATTACACCGTGGGCCTCGTCGCCAAGGGCAAAGCCGACCGCGTCGCCGTCGATGCGGAGGACGCGCTGATTGCCGCGCTCAAAGTGAAGGCCGAGCGCCCCGACGCCACCATCACCTATGTGCGCCGGCAGAATCGCCGCGGCGATGCGCGGCATCCGTCCCACAGCCTCACCGGCAACCGCCGCTAAATTACCGGCCCGCCAGAGTGATGCCGGCGCGCCACGTCAGGCGCCTTCTGCACGGTAGATTCATTAATCTTTCCATATGGTTCGCCGCGTGCCGCAACGCATGGCGCTTTCGCTATGAAAAGGCGAACGGTTTCGGCTTTGTTGAAAGAGATGATGCTCCGTGGGCTCAGACTTCTCGTGTGGCTCTGGCT
>DASUZQ010000320.1:0-2053 GCA_036376815.1 Methyloceanibacter sp.
CTCGATCGTGGTATCGACCCAGCACGGCGAAGACGTGAGCCAAGAGCGGGTGCAGGAGATCGTGCGCGGCTTCATCGACGAGGTGATGCCGCAGGGCTGGGTCGGCCGCGACACCAAATTCTACGTGAATCCCACCGGCCGTTTCGTCATTGGCGGCCCCGACGGCGACGCGGGGCTCACCGGGCGCAAGATCATCGTCGACACCTATGGCGGGGCAGCGCCGCATGGCGGCGGCGCCTTCTCGGGCAAGGACCCGACCAAGGTCGACCGCTCGGCGGCTTATGCGGCGCGCTATCTCGCCAAGAACGTGGTGGCGGCGGGGCTCGCCGACCGCTGCACGCTGCAGGTCTGCTACGCCATCGGCGTGTCCGAGCCGCTTTCGCTCTATGTCGATCTGCACGGCACCGGCAAGATCGGTGAATCGGAGCTCGAGCAGGCGCTCCGGCGCGTCATGGATCTGAGCCCGCGCGGCATCAGGGAGCATCTTGGGCTAGGCCGCCCGATCTATGAGCGCACCGCGGCCTACGGCCATTTCGGCCGGCAGCCCGACAATGACGGCGGATTTTCCTGGGAGCGCCTCGACCTGATCGAGCCGATTCGCGCCGAGCTTTCGTAAGCGCACCTAAACGCAATAAAAGTCGTCATGGCCGGGCTTGTCCCGGCCATCCACGTCTCTTTCTTCACGCTTCACGCAAAAAATCGTGGATGCCCGGCACAAGGCCGGGCATGACGAGGTGGTGAGGTCTAAGGGACCAACCATGTCCGAGACGACACGTCTCCGATCCTACGGGAGGCGCAAAGCAAGGCCGTTGAGCGACCGGAAGGACCGTCTGCTCAACGAGGTGTTGCCAACCCTACGCTTGCCCCTGCGGGAGCCGGCCCCCTCCCCGCTTGCGAGCCTGTTCGCGCAACCCGTTGATGAGGTCTGGCTCGAGATCGGCTTCGGCTCTGGCGAGCATCTTCTGTGGCAGGCCGAGCACCATCCGGAGATTGGCTTCATCGGCTGCGAGCCCTTCATCAACGGCGTGGCGAGCCTGCTCGGCAAGATCGAGACCTTGGGCCTCAACACCATCCGCATCCACGACGGCGACGCCCGCGACGTGCTCGCCTGGCTGCCGCCGAATTCGATATCGGGCATCTTCATCCTGTTCCCCGACCCTTGGCCGAAGAAGCGGCACCAGAAGCGGAGGCTCGTTTCGCCCGATTCTGTCGCCGATTTCGCCAGGGTGCTGAGGCAAGGCGCGGAGCTGAGGTTCGCGAGCGACAGCGGCGACTACGCCGGTGAGGCTCTCCTAACCATCCCTGCAAGCCGGGCCTTTGCCTGGACGGCGGAACGGCCCAAGGATTGGCGGGTGCGGCCTTTCGACTGGCCTGAGACTCGCTACGAGCGGAAGGCCTTGAGCGAGGGCCGCAAACCGGCCTATCTCAGCTTCCGTCGCCTTTGACCATGTTGCCTCCCGCTGGGAAGAAATCGATGCGCGCTCCTTTCCTCGTGCTGATGCTGCTCTCAATGCCCGCGCTTGCCCTCGATCAGGGCCAGATCCGAACCGCCTGCTACACCGATTGCGAGAAGGAGACCGGCTCAAATCCGGACTACAAGGCCTGCCTTGCCCGCGCCGCCGACACCGCCGACGCGCTGCTCAATCAGGAATTCTCCGCGCTGCAGGATGCGGTCAAAGCCGCTGCCGCCGAGATGGAGGTGAGGCCGGAATCCCAGATCGACATGCTGAAAGACGCGCAGCGCAAATGGATCGGATTTCGCGACGACACCTGCAATTTCGAGGACAGCCTTGCCTTCGGCGCTACCGCCACCGGCGGCTATCTCTCCTCCTGCATCTGCGCCTTGAGCTACGGGCGGATCAACGATTTCGACCGTATCCGACACTCGATCCTCGGGCGCTAATAGCCAGCAAGCCTCCTTGAATCCTTTGAAAAACACCGTATATTAGCCCCGAACTCATGATTGGTTTTGATCAGGAGTGGGCCTCTCGCCCGCTCCTTTTTGTTAGGCGCCCCGCTTGCTCATTTCGTTTGCGGGAGTCATGGCTTTATC
>DASUZQ010000321.1:0-3252 GCA_036376815.1 Methyloceanibacter sp.
CATCCGTTGGACCGGATGCGACGATGCTGAGTTCGCAATCCAAGGACTATTCCGTCACGCCGACAGGGAGAAGAGGACCGGAGTCGTTCTCGCCGGAGGGTCTGGCGCCTGAAGGACGGGCGATCCTGACACTCAGAGGCGTTGAGGTGCCGGCAGACGCCGGCGCGAACTTGGCGGTCTATCTGAGCAAGGGCACGGCGGCGTTCAAGCCAGCCAACGCGATCTACGCGGGATTGATCGGCGTTGTGGCAACGGGCTCAGGGCCCACCAAGGGCAATTTCGCCCTCGATGTGACCGAGGCGATCAAGAAGCTGAAACCAACGAGCGAGCCCATCAAGGTGACGGTCGTGCCCGTGCGCCTATCGGCGACCGCCGAAGAACCTCCGGCCCTGCAAGTAGAAAAGATTGAGCTCAGTCTGCCGTAGACCGAGTGCCGCTACATGCGCTCGGCGCCGCGGGAGATGGCGGCAAGGCCGGTGCGGGAGACCTCGACCAGGCCAAGCGGCTGCATCAGCACGATGAACTGATCGATCTTGGACTGCTTGCCGGTGATCTCGAAGATGAAGTGCTCGGTCGAGGCGTCGATGACGGAGGCGCGGAAGGCCTCGGCGAGTCGGAGCGCCTCGACCCGCTTCTCGCCTTTGCCCGCGACCTTGACCAGCGCAAGCTCGCGCTCGACCGGATTGCCGAGAAGCGTGAGATCGGTGACCGAGTGGATCGGGACCAGCCGCTCGAGCTGATGCTTGATCTGCTCGATGACCATGGGCGGGCCTGAGGTGACAATGGTGATGCGCGAAAGATGCGCCTCGTGCTCGGTCTCCGACACGGTGAGCGAGTCGATGTTGTAGCCGCGGCCGGAGAACAACCCGATGACGCGGGCGAGCACGCCCGGCTCGTTGTCGACGAGCACGCTCATGGTGTGCGTCTCGGGCTTCTCCTCGCGCTTCTCCAGCGAATAGGCCGATCCGGGCTGGGTCATCACATTCATCCGTTTCGCTCCGAGCGATGCCGCGCTAATGCGCGGCATCGTCCTCCTTCGTTACTTGTTTACTGCCCAGCTCGATCATGCGCAGCGCGACTGAGATCATCAGGATCGAGGCGGGCAACACCAGCATGGACCACTCGAACTTGCCCTGCGCCTCGACCACCACGCGGGCGAATATCACGATCAGCACGACGATGACGACCTCGGCCAGCGTCGCCTTGAGTTGGCCCACGCCGCCGACCTTCATCCAGACGGGCAGCCGCTCGCCGTATCCTTCAGGCAGCGTGAAGACGAAGCCGATGGCGATGCCGTAGGCGAAGATCACGAGCACGATGCCGAAGAGGAAGGAATCCACAGCCTCGAGCACCGGCACGGTGACCTGCTTCTGCACCGCGTCGCCCTCGGCCAGGATGGTGTGCCAGGCCTCGTGCAGGAAGAAGCCGCCTTGCAGGAACATGAGCAGCGAGCCGACCAGCGCGCCAGCCGAGCCGATCAGCATGATGGCCCGGAGGCTCAAGAAGAAGGTCAGCAAAGGGTGTGTCTGCATTACACCATCACCTTGCCTTCTTCGGTGATGGCATTCTCGAGATCCTCCTCGGTGAGGTCGTCGCCCATCAGCATGTGATTGTGGGCCTCACCGCTCGGGATCATCGGGAAGCAATTGGCGTGCTTGTCGACGCGGCAGTCGAAGATCACCGGCCGCTTGACGGCGATCATCTCGCGGATGGCGTCGTCGAGCTCGGACGGCTTCTCCGCCCTGATGCCGACGCCCTGATAGGCTTCCGCCAACTTGACGAAGTCGGGCAGCGCAGCGGTGTAGGAATGCGAATAGCGGCCGCCATGCAGGAGCTCCTGCCACTGGCGCACCATGCCCATATATTCGTTGTTGAGGATGAAGATCTTGATCGGCAGGTCGTACTGCGCCGCCGTCGACATCTCTTGCATGGTCATCAGCACCGAGGCTTCACCGGCGATGTCGATGACGAGAGAGTTGGGGTGCGCGACCTGCACGCCGACGGCAGACGGCAGGCCGTAGCCCATGGTGCCGAGACCGCCCGACGTCATCCAGCGGTTGGGCTCCTCGAATTTGAAGAACTGCGCCGCCCACATCTGGTGCTGGCCGACCTCGGTGGTGATGTAGGTGTCGTGGCCGCGGGTCAGCGCGTAAAGCCGCTGAATCGCGTATTGCGGCATGATCACGTCGTCGCGCTTGCGATAATGCAGGCATTTCCGCGCGCGCCAATGGTCGATCTCGGCCCACCACGCTTTCAGCGCCGCCTTGTCGATCTTCGGCTTCTTCGCCTTCCACACCTCGATCATCTGCTCGAGCACGCGGGCGCAGTCGCCGACGATGGGCAGATCGACATGCACGTTCTTGTTGATCGAGGAGCGGTCGATATCGACGTGGATCTTCTTCGATCCGGGCGAAAAGGCGTCGACCCTGCCGGTGATGCGGTCGTCGAAGCGAGCGCCGATGCAGATCATCACGTCGCAATCGTGCATGGCGTTGTTGGCCTCGTAGGTGCCATGCATGCCGAGCATGCCGAGCCATTGGTTGTCGGAGGCGGGGTAAGCGCCGAGCCCCATCAGGGTCGAGGTGATGGGATAGCCGGTCATGCGCACGAATTCGCGCAATCGCTTGCTCGCCTCCGGCCCGGAATTGATGATGCCGCCGCCGGTGTAGAAGATCGGGCGCTTGGCATTGGCGATGAGGTCGACGGCGGCAGCAACCGCTCGCTCGTCGCCGTCGATCTGCGGCCGATAGCTCTTATGCTGCGAGTTGGTGAGCCCGGTATAGAGGCCTTTGGCGAACTGGATGTCCTTGGGAATGTCCACGACCACGGGTCCGGGGCGGCCGGTGCGGGCGACGTAGAACGCCTCGTGCAGAACGCGGCTCAAGTTGTTCACGTCCTTCACGAGGTAATTGTGCTTGGTACATGGCCTGGTGATGCCGACGGTGTCGCATTCCTGGAACGCGTCGTTGCCGATGAGATGGGTCGGCACCTGGCCGGTGATGCAGACGATGGGGATCGAATCCATCAGCGCATCGGTCAGGCCGGTCACCGCGTTGGTGGCGCCTGGGCCTGAGGTGACAAGCACGCAGCCGACCTTGCCGGTCGAGCGGGCATAGCCTTCGGCGGCGTGGACCGCGCCCTGCTCGTGGCGGACGAGAATGTGCTTCAGCCGATCCTGCTTGAACAGCTCGTCATAGATCGGAAGCACGGCGCCGCCGGGGTAGCCGAAAATAACCTCGACCCCTTGGTCGG
>DASUZQ010000322.1:0-2213 GCA_036376815.1 Methyloceanibacter sp.
GCCGCCGCGCGCCGACACGGGGCCGAGCGACGGCACCTCACCGTCAGGTTCTGCGATCTGGTCGGATCGACGGCGCTTTCGGCGCGGCTCGATCCCGAAGACATGTGGGAGGTCATCCGCGCCTATCGTGCCGCTTGCGAGAGGGTTATCACCGCCTATGACGGCATGATTGCCCGATTTGTGGGAGATGGAATTCTCGCCTATTTCGGCTATCCTCGCGCGCACGAGGATGATGCGGAGCGCGCGGTGCGGGCCGGCCTCGATATCATCTCTGCGGTAAGACAGCTCGAAACGCGCGCGCAGGAGCAGGTCGAGGTGCGAATTGCCATCGCAACCGGGCTTGTGGTGATAGGCGATCTCGCCAGTGGAGGCGTGTCAGAGGAGCAGGCAACGGTCGGTGACACGCCAAACGTCGCTGCCCGGCTACAGAGCCTGGCGGAGCCGGGGGCGGTTGTCGTTGCGGATTCGACACGCCGGCTGCTTGGCGATCTGTTCACCTTTCACTACCTCGGCTACCTCGAGGTCAAGGGCATTTCCGAACCCCTCGAGGTCTGGACGGTCGAGGGTGCTGCCGCATCCGAAAGCCGCTTCGAGGCGGTGCGCACGGCGCGATCCATCGGCTTCGTCGGTCGCAAGGCCGAGCTTGAATTCGTGCTCTCGCGCCAGCAGCTTGCGTGGCAGGGCGAAGGGCAGGTGGTGCTCATCTCAGGTGAGGCCGGGATCGGTAAATCGCGCCTTGTGGCGACGCTGTCGCAAAGTGCTGAGTTGGGATCGCACTGCCGCCTGCGGTATCAGTGCTCGCCCTACCATTCGAATAGTGCGCTCTATCCCTTTATAGCTCAGCTTGAGCGCGCCGCCGGCATCGCATCACAGGACACGCCCGAGCAAAAACTCGACAAGCTTGAGGCAATGCTTGCGCTCGGGGCGCAAGGAGCAAAGGCAGCGCCGCTCATTGCCATGCTCCTTTCGATACCAACCGGGGAGCGGTATCCACCGCTTGGCTTGAGTCCGGCGCAGATACGGCGACAGACCTTCGCCGCGCTTCTCGACCAGTTCGAGAGCCTGGCACGGCAGCGACCGCTGCTGATTATATGTGAGGACTTGCATTGGGCCGATGCGACGACGCTCGAGCTGTTCGACCTCGCTGTCGATCGGATCAGGGGGTTGCCGATCCTTGCGCTCGCGACTTTCCGGCCCGACTTCGAGCCGCCTTGGGCAGGTCTTGCCAACGTCAGCCTGCTGCGGCTCGACCGGCTTGACCGGCAGGAAGCCCGTGCTCTGGTCGAACAGGTGACCGTCGGCCGCCAGCTGCCGGGCGAAATGATGACGCAGATCGTCGACCGGACCGATGGCATCCCGCTATTCGTCGAAGAGCTGACCAAAATGGTCCTGGAGTCGGGACTGCTCGTGGAAGATGCCGGGCGCTATCGGCTCGACAGTCCGCTGCCGCCGCTCGCTATTCCAGCAACGCTGCAGGACTCGCTGATGGCACGGCTTGACCGGCTGGCGCCGGTCAAGGAGGTGGCTCAGATAGGTGCTGCCATTGGCCGCGACTTCTCATACACGCTGTTGCGATCTGTGGCAGGGCGCGATGATCTGACGCTGAACGCGGCGCTGGCGCAACTCGAAGAGGCTGAATTGCTCTTGCGCCGAGGAGCGCCGCCGGAGGCGACCTACACCTTCAAGCATGCGCTTGTCCAGGAAGCGGCTTACGAGAGCTTGCTCAAGAGCCGGCGGCAACTGATCCACAAGCACATCGGCGACGTCCTGCGCGACAGATTTCCAATCATCGCCAATACCGAGCCCGAAGTTCTGGCTTACCACTTCACCGAGGCGGGGATGAGTGGAGCAGCGCTGGACTGGTGGCGCAAGGCCGGCCAACAGGCATTGCGCCGCTCCGCCTATACCGAAGCGATTGCCCATTTCGGCAAGGCAGTTGCCATCTCCGATGCGCTGCCTGATGAACCGGGGCGGAGCATGAATCGGCTTCAGCTTCAAATCGCATATGGCCGCGCGCTGCGCGGCAGCCTTGGGCACAGCGCCCCTGAAACGGTGGCCGCATGGAACCGCGCCCGGCAGTTCGCCGCCGACATTGATGATCCAGTCGAACTGGCGCCGATCCATTCGGGTCTGTTCAATGCCTGCTTGACCCACGGCGAGATCGCGCCGATGCGTGAGTTGGCGGAGGCAATCATGAGCGCTGCGAGGCGGCG
>DASUZQ010000323.1:0-2229 GCA_036376815.1 Methyloceanibacter sp.
TGGCGAGCGTCGCGTGACCCCCTTTCCCGCCCAGGACAGCTCCCTGATGGCGGACTTCGCCCGCGCCGACTGCCTTATCGTCAGGCTGCCCGACGCCCCGGCGCTTCCCAAGGGGGCCTCGGTGACCGTCATCCCTCTCGATGACTGATCTCTGACGGTCCGGTTAATCCCCTAGCAACCCGAATCGCGGAAATCGAGATATGGGGTCATTCTTGCTTGCAGAACACAAATAGAACAGATAAACTGTTCATGATTTGTACAGCGGGATCGCGCCCCCAAACGGACGCGCTGAAGGGACCAGATGCTGACAACCAAGCAAAAAGAGCTCCTCATGTTCATCCATGAGCGCCTGAAGGAGACGGGCGTGCCCCCCTCCTTCGACGAGATGAAGGAAGCTCTGGATCTCAAATCGAAATCCGGCATCCACCGCCTGATCACGGCGCTCGAGGAGCGGGGCTTCGTGCGGCGCCTGCCGCACCGGGCCCGCGCCATGGAGATCGTGCGGCTGCCGGATTCCATGCCCCAGGCGTTCGGGGCCGGCCGGGCCCGCGGTTTCTCGCCAAGCGTGATCGAAGGAAGCCTCGGTCGCGTGCCCCAGGTGGCCGAGGGCGAGAGCTTGCCCCAGACGGTGAGCGTGCCGGTCATGGGCCGTATCGCCGCCGGCGTGCCGATCGAGGCCATCCAGACGCGCCTCGACACGGTCGAGGTGCCGCCTGACTTGCTTACCAAGGGCGAACATTACGCGCTCGAGGTGAAGGGCGATTCGATGATCGACGCAGGCATTCTCGACGGCGACACCATCATCCTCAGAAAAACCGAGGACGCGAGCAATGGCGACATCGTCGTGGCGCTGGTGGATGAAGAGGAAGCCACGCTGAAACGCTTGCGTCGGCGTGGCGACTCGATCGCGCTCGAAGCCGCCAAGGCGGCCTATGAGACGCGCATCTTCGGTCCTGATCGCGTGCGCGTGCAGGGCCGGCTCGTCGGGCTCATCCGCCGGTATTAACCTCACTCATCTGGATTGCCGTCGAAGCGCTTGTCGTCGTCGGCATCGCCGCCGTCGGCACCTGGATCGCGGGCGTAAGCCTGGCCAGCCGGTAGAGATGGCTTCGGAAGGGCACGCTCCGGCACCCAGGGCCTCCGCCCGCGCGTCCCGGCCACGCTCTCGCTTCTGATCGACAGCCCCTCGATATAGATCGCATGCGCGCCTTCGGCCTGCAGGGCGCGGCGATCAACCACCACCCGCGCCGTGCTGCACCCTTTGCCGACGCTGAACGGCGCGATGACGATATCGGCGAGGCGGCAATCCTCTTCGAGCGCCGCGGGGTGGCGGATAAGGGCGATGGTCTTGCCCTTCACCTTGCCGATGCAGCCGATGAGGTCGCAGCGGAACGGGCTGTTCGCCGCAACCTCCTCAGCGTCGCGATCCTCGCCTTCGGCGAGCAGCCAATTGTCGACGCTGTAATTCGCCCGCGTGGCCGGCGGAAGCGCAAGCGAACCGTCCTCGGCGCGGAGCGCCACGTTCCGCCCATCGCGCTCAACCAGCACGTCGGGCTTCTCCCCCTCCCCGCTTATCAGAAGGCCTGCAGCAACGATGACGAGGCCAAGCGCGCGCCAGCGCGTCTGCCAGAGGCAGAGCCACAGCCCGCCGAGCACGATCAG
This sequence comes from Methyloceanibacter sp., assembly GCA_036376815.1. Lineage (GTDB taxonomy): Bacteria > Pseudomonadota > Alphaproteobacteria > Rhizobiales > Methyloligellaceae > Methyloceanibacter. The sequence continues at coordinate 1,663 of DASUZQ010000323.1, forward strand.
CAGCAGCGCCGTCCCCGAGATCGACGGCAGCACGGAGACGGCGCCCGGCCAGGACGCCACCCATTTGCCGGTAGCGACGAGAAGGTCGATGCCGAGCCCCATGACCTGCAGCGGCCAGTACTCCAGCCCGAACGGCATGGCGAGCAGGCTTACCAGCGCGAACGGCATGATGAGCAGTCCGACCAGCGGCAGAGCGAGGAGGTTGGCGATGACGCCGTAATGGGACAGGCGGTGAAAGTGGTAGATGGCGAAGGGCGCCACCGCAGCGGTGGCGACGAGCGTGGTCAGGACGTCGGCGACGGCGATAGACCATAGTCGGCGCAGGCCCCGCCACAGGAAGCTCACATCCTGCGCCCCGTCGTCGACGCGCTTGCTGTTCGCCTCGACCAGGGCGACGAGGCCGACCACGGCGGCAAAGGACATCTCGAAGCTCGGATCGAACAGGCTTTCCGGTGCGACCAGCAGGATCAGCAAGGCGGCGAGCGCAACGTTGCGCATGGTGAGCGCAGGCCGGTCGAGGATCATGGCCAAGAGCACGATGCTCATCATGATCCAGGAGCGCACAGT
>DASUZQ010000324.1:0-9292 GCA_036376815.1 Methyloceanibacter sp.
TTTCGTTCACCAATCCGCTCAAAATGGAGGGTAAGAGCCGTGAAAGGCCCGAGGGCGGCCAGCTTTAAGCCAAGCCGAGGACAGGAGCAATGATCGACGCCGTATACGCTCAAGCAGCCCCAAGCGCATTCGACGCCCTGAATAGCTTGATCGTTCCGACCGTGCTAATCATCGGCATCATGTATTTCCTGATGATCCGGCCGCAGCAGAAGCGGCTGAAGGATCATCAGGCGATGATCGCCGCGATCAGGCGCGGCGACACCGTGGTCACCTCTGGAGGCATCCTCGGCAAGGTGATCAAGGTCGATGAACAGGAGTTGCAGGTCGAGATCGCCGACGGCGTCCGCGTCAAGGTTGTTCGCGGGACGGTGTCTGAGGTCCGGGGCAAGGGGGAGGCGCAACCGGCGCCGAAGTCGAAGGCGGCGGCGGAAGATGACAAGTGAGTTTCGCTCGGGTCTAAGCGCTTAAGCCCCGAAAAGTCCAATCTGGAGTCGATAAGCGGCAATGCTGCATTTTCCCCAATGGAAGGTGATTCTGGTGTTCGGCGTCGTTCTTGCCGGCATCATCTTTGCGCTTCCCAATCTGTTTGCGCGCTCGTCCATGGAGTCCATGCCGAGCTGGGTTCCCCACCATCAAGTCAATCTCGGTCTTGACCTGCAAGGCGGCGCCCATCTCCTCTATCAGCTCGACGAGAACGAGATGATCGAGGATTGGCTCAACAAGCTGCGCGACGAGGTGCGCGAAACTCTGCGCAAGGATCGCATCTCCTATACCGACCTTACGCAAAACGTAGCGGGGCGAACCGTGTCGGTGAAGATTCGCCAGGCTACCGACTTCGATAAGGCCTACCAAGACCTGCGCAAGCTGTCCCAGCCGGTTGGCGGGTCGTTCGGCCTCTCTGGCGCCAACAATCTCGATGTCAGCCAGAATGGCGACGATGGCATCGTGCTCAAGGTAACCGACGCCGGCCTGACCCAGCGCATGAACTCGGCCATCCAGGCCTCGATCGAGACCATCCGCCGCCGCGTCGACGCCTTCGGCACCACCGAGCCCAGCATCCAGCGCCAGGGCCGCAACCGCGTGCTCGTGCAGGTTCCCGGCATCAGCGACGTCGAGCGGCTGAAGAAGCTCATCGGCGAGACCGGCAAGCTCGAATTCAGGATGGTGGATCCGGGAGCCAACGCGCAACAGGTGGTGGAGACCAAGCAGGTTCCCATCGACGATGAGCTGCTCTACTCCAAGGATACCCCGCCGGTTCCCTATGTGATCAGGAAGCAGGTTCTGGTGAGCGGCGAGAACCTCGTCGACTCTCAGCCTGGCTTCGACCAGCGCACCAACGAGCCGATCGTGACCTTCCGCTTCGACTCCACCGGCGCCAAGCGCTTCGCCAGGGCGACGCAGGAGAACGTAGGCCTGCCCTTCGCCATCATCCTTGATGGCAAGGTGGTCTCGGCGCCGGTCATTCGCGAGCCGATCCTCGGCGGTTCAGGCCAGATCAGCGGCCACTTCACCGTGCCTGAGGCAAGCGACCTTGCCGTGACGCTGCGGTCCGGCGCGCTTCCCGCCAAGCTCACCGTGATCGAGGAGCGCACCGTCGGCGCAAGCCTCGGCGCCGACTCGATTGCCTCTGGCACGAAGGCCACGCTGCTTGGGCTGCTGCTCGTCGTGCTGTTCATGTTTGCCGCCTACGGGCTGTTCGGCCTGTTCGCCAATATCGCGCTCGTGGTCAACATCGCGCTCATCTTCGGCGTGCTTTCGCTGATCGGCTCGACCCTGACGCTGCCCGGTATCGCCGGCATCGTGCTCACCATGGGCATTGCCGTCGACGCCAACGTGCTCATCAACGAGCGCATCCGCGAGGAGATACGCTCGGGCAAATCGCCGGTCGCCTCCATCGAGGCCGGCTATCAGCGGGCCATGACCACGATCATCGATTCCAACATGACCACGCTGATCTCGACGCTGGTGCTGTTTTGGCTCGGCTCCGGTGCGGTGCGCGGATTTGCCGTGACGCTTACCATCGGCATTCTCGCCTCAATGTTCACCGCCGTGACCCTGACGCGGCTCATGGTGTCCTATTGGCTGCGCTGGGCGCGGCCCGCCCTGATCCCGATCTAGGAAAACGCCGTTATGTTTACAGGCATTCATTTCATCCCCGCCGACACCAAGATCGGCTTCGTTCGCTTACGCACCATCAGTTGGGTGATTTCGGCGCTGCTGACCGTGGTGCCGCTTCTGCTCGTGTGGAAAGTCGGGCTCAATTTCGGCATCGACTTCCAGGGCGGCACGCTCATCGAGATTCAGACCAAGGAAAGCGTCGCCGATCTTGCCGACATCCGAGCCAAGGTGCATGGGCTCAATCTCGGCGAGGTGCAGATCCAGGAATTCGGCGCGCCGAACGACGTGCTGATCCGCGTCGCCGCCCAGCCGACCGAGAAGGAGCAGCAAGAGTCCATCGCCAAGGTCAAGCAGGTGCTCGGCGACCAGGTCGAGTATCGCCGCATCGAGGTGGTGGGGCCCACGATCTCGAGCGAGCTGATCGCCGGCGGCACGGTGGCCGTGGTCATCGCCATGATCGCCATTCTGATGTACATCTGGTTCAGGTTCGAATGGCAGTTCGCGGTCGCCGCCATCGCCTCGCTGGTCCACGACGTGACCGGTACCATCGGGCTCTATTCGTTGCTCCAGCTTGAGTTCAACCTGTCGAGCATCGCCGCGATCCTCACCATCATCGGCTATTCGCTCAACGACAAGGTCGTGATCTTCGACCGGATCCGCGAGAACTTGCGCAAGTACAAGAAGATGCCGCTGACCGAGCTGCTCGACCTGTCGATCAACGAGACGCTGTCGCGCACGGTCTTGACCCATGTGACCACGTTCCTCGCCATGATGCCGTTCGTGCTGGTCGGCGGCGAGGCGATCTTCGGCTTTGCGCTTGCCATGGTGTGGGGCATCGTCATCGGCGCCTACTCCTCGATTTATGTGGCGGCTCCGTTGCAGCTCATCCTCGGCGTCAAGCGCGACAGCGGCATGGCTAGCGCTCCGGCCAGAGCGAAGACGCAAGCCCGGGCGCGCGCTTGAGCGAGACGCGGCCGGTCCCTTAGGACGGAAAGGTTTTGCAGGCAGGCGATCGAGACGCTGCCGTCCGCACCATCGCCCGCGATGGCGACCTCGATCGTTATGTGAGCGCGCTGTTCGCGCCGGGCGCCTGCCGCGAGCATCTGTTTGCCCTCTACGCCTTCAATGTCGAGCTCGCCCGCATCGGCGAGCAGGTGAGCGAGCCCCAGCTTGGCGAAATTCGCCTGCAATGGTGGCGCGATGCGCTCGACCGCGCCTCAAGCGGCGAAACGACCGGCCAGCCGATCGCCGATGCCATCGGATTTGCGGTCCGCGAGTGTGAGCTGTCGCGGCCGAGTCTCGCCGGTTTGATCGACGCGAGGCACTTCGACGTGTCGGTGAAGATCATGCCGGACACGGCGGTGCTCGACGACTATCTCGCCAACACCGCGGGCGCGCTGTTCAAGCTCGCCTCCGAGATTTGTGTGGCTGGAGGCCCGGCAGCCGAGCCGCGCGCGCTGGAGCAGGCGGTCAGAGCCGCAGGCATCGCCTATGGCCTGACCGGGCTGATGCGCGCTGTGCCGGTCCATGTGAGCCGCGGACGCGTCGATATTCCTGAGGATGGGCTCCTCCGTCACGGCACCTCACCGGCGCAACTCCTGGCCGGAGAAGGGAGCGAGGGACTGACCGAGCTCTTGGCGGATTTGCGGGAGACGGCGCGAGCCGCGCTCGGATCGGCGAGGCAACATGTGGCAGAGCTTCCGCCTGCGGCGCGACCGGCCTTCCTGCCGCTGGCTTTGGTCGAACCTTACCTCTCAGCCGTGCAGAAGGTTGACCCGCTGCGTCAGGTCGCCGACATCAACCCGCTCACCCGGCTTTGGCGTCTGGGAACCTGGCGCTTTCGCTCCTCGGCGTGAGAAGCGCCTACTCGGCGGCGATCGAGGCGCCGCCCGCGAGCCAGCGCTCGAGATCGGCGAGCGAGCGCGTGGCGAGCGCACGCTTCCGCGCCAATGTCTTGCTGCCGCGCTCGCCCTTTACCCTAGGTGGCGGGGCGGCGAGGGGAGGGAAGAGACCGAAATTGACGTTCATCGGCTGGAAGCTGCGCGAGGTCCCGTCGCCTCCGCTCGCGAGATGCCCGCCGGTGATGTGATTGAGAAGCGCGCCAAGCGCGGTGGTGGGCGGGGGCAGCGAAAGGGGCGTACCGAGGCGTTCGGCGGCGGCAAAGCGGCCGGCCAGCAACCCTATGGCCGCCGATTCCACGTAACCCTCGACCCCGGTGATCTGCCCGGCAAAGCGGAGCCGTGCGTCGGCTTTCAGCCGCAAGCTCTGATCGAGCAGCACCGGGCTGTTGAGGAAAGTGTTGCGGTGCAGACCACCGAGCCGCGCGAACTCTGCCTGCTCGAGCCCTGGGATCGTGCGGAAGATACGGACCTGCTCGGCGTGCTTCAGCTTGGTTTGGAATCCGACCATGTTCCACAAGCTGCCGAGCGCATTGTCCTGTCGGAGCTGCACCACAGCGTAAGGCCGATCGGGCCGATGCGGGTTGGTAAGGCCGACGGGCTTCATCGGGCCGTAGGCCAGCGTCTCGCGTCCCCGCTCGGCCATCACCTCGATGGGCAGGCAGCCCTCGAAATAAGGCGTCGATTCTTCCCACTCTTTGAACGAGGTCTTCTCGCCTGAGATGAGCGCGTCGATGAAGGCGTCGTACTGCGCCTTGTCGAGCGGGCAGTTGATGTAGTCGGCGGTGCCGCCGCCGGGACCTTCCTTGTCGTAGCGCGATTGCAGCCAGCACACGTTCATGTCGATCGTGTCGCGGTGCACGATCGGGGCGATGGCGTCGAAGAAGGCAAGCTCGGCCTCGCCGGTCAGCGACTGCACGGCGCGCGCGAGCGCGGGCGAGGTGAGGGGGCCCGTCGCCACGATGACGCTGTCCCAATCGTCGGGGGGCAGGGCGCCGACCTCTTCGCGCACGATGCCGACCAACGCTTGATCTTCGAGCCTTCGCGTCACCTCGCCGGCAAAGCCTTCGCGGTCGACGGCGAGCGCGCCTCCTGCCGGCAGCTTGTGGTGATCGGCAGCGTCCATGATCAGAGAGCCTGCCCAGCGCATTTCCTCATGCAGCAGCCCGACGGCATTGCTTGCCCAATCGTCCGAGCGGAAGGAGTTGGAGCAGACGAGCTCGGCAAATGCGCCGGTCTGATGCGCCTCGGTCCGCCGGAGCGGCCGCATCTCGTGCAGCACGACCGGCACGCCGGCGGAGGCAAGCTGCCAAGCGGCCTCGCTGCCGGCAAGTCCGCCGCCGACGACATGCACCGGTTTCACCATGGCGGCTAGCTAGCTCCCAATCGGCGCGGTTGCAAGCCGGGCAGGCCTTCAGCGGATTTGGCCGAATTCCGCGGTTGGCTACTGTTGCCCCAATGCGACAGAGGCCCGAAAACTGCTCAAGAAGCAGGCCACGACCTGCCTGGCGCCAAGGGCCAATGCTACAACAATGGCCCAAGGAATCGAAATTCGGCCGGTATTTCAATGCGACAGGCGCTAGTCCTGGTTTGCCTGGTCTTCGCGACGGCGAGTCTCGCCGGCTGTACCTATGATCGTGGCGAGGGTCCGCCGGGAATTCACTTTGCCGAGTTCAGAGTGGCGCCCCCTGACGGCAATACGGTCGAGGTCTGCCACGCTTATACCTGCCAGATGAAGGACACCTTCTACTTCCGTTCCAAGGACATCCAGGACATCGCGGCGGAGATGCGCAAGGTGAAGAAGGGCGACACGCCGTTCCAGGAGCGCCGCGCCATCGCCTACGCCATCGCCATGATCGAAAAAAAGGTCGGCGCCAAACTCGGCATCAAGGACAGGGCCGGCATGGAGTTCGGCGGCACCGGCGACCCGACCCAGCAGGATTGTGTGGACGAGGCGACCAACACCACGAGCTATCTCCTCATCCTCCAGTCGCACGGGCTGTTGAAGTACCACACGGTCGGCATCCCCATGACCAAGGGGGACCTGTTGAAGGCGACCCTGCAGGGGGACCCGGTGAAATATTGGCCGCATTGGACCGCAGTCATCCAGGAGACGAAAACCGGCCAGAGGTTCGCGGTCGATTCCTGGATCTACGCCAACGGCGAGAACCCGGCCGTGGTCGAGGTCGAGAAGTGGTACATCAAGGACATCGACAATCTGCCTAAGGCCACGAATTAGCGGCCCATTCCCGCGCCCCGCCGTCGCGAATTTGGGCAAAAATATGAAATAATGTTCAAAATGGGACGCATTTCGACTATGCTTTAGTCGGAAGCCGAATCAATATGGCGTAAAAATAGGCTTCCGCTCCATAGAGCCGGTGGACCGCCGGCAACGCGGACATCCACCCGCTCTCCAACCAGCAAAGGGGGGTGAGATGTCCTTGAATACAGCCTTAGCTATTAGCCTTGGCGTCCTGGGTGCCGTCGCGACCTGGCTCTTCCTTGGGCCGCTCGGCGGCATGCTTGCAATCTGGGCGGCCTTCATCGCCTGGGGTTGCTACTATCATTCCGGTGGCAAAGAGACCGGTCTGCAATCAACGATCCTGGGAACCGCGGCCGGTGCCGTTATCGCCGGCATCACCTTGAAAGTGGCGGGAATGGGCGTCGGCCTGCCCGAGACCATGTGGACAGCGCTCTGCGTGGGCCTCGGCGTTGCGGCCATGGTGCTGCTCGCCAATGTCCCGATGTTCGCGAGCATCCCGGCACAGGTTTATGGCTTTGCCTCCACCGTCGCCTACGCCATGATGAAAGGCGGCAGCGTGACGGAAGCCTCGATGGCGAACCCCGTCGTCGTCATCATCCTTTCGATGATCCTCGGCGCGGTCTTCGGCTATGTGTCGGAGAAAGTTGCCGGCATGCTTATGGGCGCCGGCGACCATCGGGCTGCGGCAAAGGTTTAGCGCGCCGCGTTAGAGACGCTCGCGCGAACACGCTCAGCGAGCGGGACCGCTGGAAGCGGCCCCGCTTGCGTTTGCGTTTTGCAATAACGGCGTGACGTTACCAAGAAACGTCACGCCGTTTCTGTTAGTCTGATCGCGGAATCACAATGCGAAGGAGCGATTTGCATGAATGGACCGTACAATTACGGCGCGGAAGGCGTGAAATATGGCGTGAGCTTCGGTACCGCGCTCGCCATCGCCATCTCCTACACCAACAACCATTCGATCCTGTGGGCCATCATCCACGGGATCTTCAGCTGGCTCTACGTGATCTATTTCGCCCTGTTCAAATAGCAGAACCTGAGCGAGGCGCTGGGAAAGCCGCGCCATGCGGCTTTCTTCATTTAGTCAACTGGGTCGGCTGATGATGAGCAGCGTCATGGTCCAGCAATTGTGAAGCGCCGCAGCGAGCAGCACCACGCAGGCAAGACCGCCGATTTATGCAACTGCCGTCGTTCGTCTTGCCGTTCTTAACCTCCACAACACTCCGTTGTGGTTACTGGCGCGTGCCCGAGCCATGTTGGCAACATACCGTTTGCCACAGCAACAAACCTTTACCGGCACGCTCTTGCCTACGACCTGATGCTGGCGCAAGGTCGTGCCGCTTCAGCCCAAGTGTGGAGTGGCGTCTAAATGTCCTCTGTCGTTGTTGGTTGGACTGGCAGATGCCCCGATCGGAGAGACCGCGCGCGGCTCATCGCGCATCTTGAGCGGCTCGCCGAGGTGAGCGACAGCTATCTGCGCACGAGGCTTCCCGAGCCTGTCATCGCAATCGGCCGCGCCGGCGCGTCGCCGAGCAAGCTGCGGCGTGCCCGCGCCAATATCGATCACGTCAACCGGACCCTCTCCGGCCAGATCGTGATCTCGAGCGGGATCGTGCCCGATCAGAATACTTTTCTTGCCGCCGCAGCCGAGGCGGAGTTGCCGGCAATCGACCATCCCGAGCTCGAACGCGCCTCGATCACCTGGCTCGACAGTGCGCGGCTCAGCGGCATCGATTTCCGGCTGTACGACCCGAACCAGCTCCATCCCGACGCCGACCGGCTGAGCTTCGTTTTCCTCGAGACCGAAGCCGCGCCCTTTCTCGACGGCAGGCTCGTCCAGGTCGACCGCCGCCAGGACCACGAGGCTGAGATCATTCGCCAGGCGAGCTTCTATCTCCGCGGTCCGGACCTGCATTTGCACAGCTATCTCGACGACTGGATCGACCTTCTGTTCTCCTGGGTGAAGTACTTCTTCGTCGGCGATCTATGGTGGCGCCGCTTCGAGGAGATGCAGGGCTACGAGGACTATCGGGAGGTGTTCTCGCACGTGCAGAACACCATGGGCACCGAGCGCGCCGAGCAGGCGACCTTCGATGCGATCCTCGCCACGTTTACCCAGCATGCCGAGCATTGGAGCGACAAAGTCGCAGCCGGCGGCAGCAGGTAATCAGTTTCTATTGCGGGATCACCCAGTTGGACCCGTCGGCCTGGGCAACTTCCGTCCGGCAGAGCGTGACATCCTGGCTTTGCGTCTGCCCATTCTTGCTGACGCTCTGGGTCACCTCGCGGCAGGTGGTGCCGTCAGGCTTCTGGTAAGGCTCGGATTTGGGCACGACCCAGCCTGATGCGGTGACCGTGTTGGTCGCGGGGTCCGTCCGCCTCCATTGCACTTTCTTCGGTGGGGCGGTCTTCACCACCGGCTGCTCTGCCGCCATCTCGCTCGCGAGCGCGAGCTGACGCCGCTCTTCATCGTCAAGAGACTTGCCGATGGCGCTGCCGACGAGGCCTCCCGCCACGGCGCCGATCACCGCGCCGCCGACCGGATTGAAGCCTGCGTTCCTGGCGATGAGACCGCCGGTGATGCCTCCGGCCACGGCGCCAATGCCGGTGCCGGCCTGCTGGCGCGAGCCTGGCGCGCCGCAACCTGCAACCAGGCTACCGGCTCCGGCGATAAGGACCAAAGCCCAGATCAAGGATCGCGATGTCATCATGGCCACGCCCCCCCGATTGTGGCGGAGTCTCACTGGAAAATGCCACGGCGATTGCGCCGCGCTTCATCCGCAGCCTGCCGATATTGCGGCGTTGCGTCGGCAGCAAGACGCGCCGCGCCGTTGGTCAGCGCGGCGAGCCCGAGATCGACATTGCTCACGAAGCAAACATAACGCTCACTGATCGGCTCGCAGCGGATCTGCGAGCCCTGCTCCTCGATGAACTTCGCAAGCTGGTCGCGATAGGGCGAGCCGAGCCCCTTGATGCCGGCGAGCTCGATGGTCTCGCCTTGGACCTTGAGCGT
>DASUZQ010000325.1:0-2118 GCA_036376815.1 Methyloceanibacter sp.
AGGGAGATATCCGCTGAAAGAGACGCTCGCCGGGTTTCAGGTGCTTGTGCGAGACGGATTGATCAAGGCTTGGGGCGTGAGCAATTTCGACGCGGGCGACATGGAGGAGCTCGCGGCGCTTCCTGGCGGCGACGCCGTCGCCACCAACCAGGTCCTCTACAATCTGATTCGGCGAGGCATCGAGGCCGATCTCATCCCGTGGTGCCGCCTGCGTGGCATTCCGATCATGGCCTATTCGCCCGTCGAGCAGGGCCGCATCTTGCGCGACGGCGCGCTTGCCCGCGTTGCCGCGCGCCACGGAGCGGCGCCCGCACAAGTGGCGCTCGCCTGGCTGCTCAGGCACAAGGACATGATGGTGATCCCCAAGGCCACGAATGCGGCGCATGTGCGCGAGAACCGGGCGGCGGTCGATCTTGCCCCCACCCACGCCGATCTCGCCGAGCTCGACGGCGCCTTTCCGGCGCCGCGCGGCGCCCGCCCCGCTTGAAATGCTGTAGAGGGCAGCTGCCGCCGCCCGTCATTGTCATCATGGCGTCATGCAATTTCGCTGTTGAGTGGGGCAAGCGCGAAAGAGCGCTGTGAGTCGCGAAGACTTCGAGGATGCCGGTGGCCTTGAGCTGGATGCCCTGGATCTTTCTTTCCGTCGCCATCCTGTTCGAGGTGGCCGGCATCACCTCGATGAAGCTGTCGCGGGGCTTCGCCGAGCTCATCCCCTCGATCGGCGTCTTCGTGTTCTATATCTGCTCGGCGGCGGCCGTCATTCTCGCACTCCGCCGGTTGGAGCTGTCGGTCGCCTATGCCATCTGGTCCGGCGTCGGCACGGCGCTCACCGCGATGATAGGCTTTGCCTATTTCCGCGAGCCGTTCACCCTCGTCAAGTTTGCCTCGCTCGGTCTCGTGGTGGCCGGCGTGGTCGGCTTGAGCCTTGCCGGCAAGACCATCGACTGATCGGAATGCTCGTCGCTTCCTGCTAGTCTTTCGCGTATGGACGGTCTTCTCGGCCAGAGTGACGGGCTCATCAGGCTTCTCGCGTTTGCGGCCGTATTCCTGCTCATGGCGGCGATCGAGCTCATTCGCCCGAAGCGGCGGCTCAGCGTCTCAAAGCCGCGGCGCTGGCTCACCAATCTCGGCATCGCCGGCGTCGACACGCTGGTGTTGCGGCTGATGGCGGCGCTCGCGGTGCCGGTGGCGGCGGTTGCCGCAGCGTTCTTCGCCAAGGAGCGGGGGCTCGGCCTGCTCAATCAGGTCGAGTGGCCTTATTGGGTCAAGCTCGTGATCGCGCTGCTCGCGCTCGACCTCGCCATCTGGTTTCAGCATCTCGTCTCGCACAAAGTGCCGGTCTTTTGGCGGCTGCATCAGGTGCACCACGCCGACCGCGACATCGACGTCACCACGGCGGTGCGCTTTCACCCGGTCGAGATCGCGCTCTCCATGTTGTGGAAGATCGCCGTGGTCATACCGCTTGGCGCTTCGCCGTTCGCGGTGTTCCTGTTCGAGGTCATCCTCAACGCCTGCGCCATGTTCAACCACGCCAACATTGCGCTCCCGGCATGGCTCGACCAGGTATTGCGCCTCTTCATCGTCACGCCGGACATGCATCGGGTGCACCACTCGGTGCTCTATCGCGAGCACGACCGGAACTACGGCTTCAACCTGTCGCTCTGGGATCGTCTGTTCCGGACCTATCTTGCCCAGCCAGAGGCCGGGCATCAGCGCATGACCATCGGCTTGCCGCCCTATCAGAGCGAGGCCCCTACCCGGTTCGGTTGGAGCCTGTGGCTGCCGTTCAGGCAGCAGAAGCCGGAAGCGAGAAACCTGAAGCCATAGTCGCCATCTGGTTTCCCGATTCTGCGGCGAAGCCGCTAGAAGAAGTTCATGGGGAAATAGCGCAGGAACAGCCCTTCATAGCGCCCGGAGGCGTGCACCTGCTCGAGCCCGTAGTTCAGGATCTCGACCAGCTGGCGGTTGCCCTTCTTCACCGCGATGCCCACGCCCTCGCCGAAATATTTGGCGTCGAAATAGGGACCGCCGCGGAACTCGCAGCACCCGTCGCTGGTCACGCCGTTGAGCCAGAAGGTGAGCCCGATGCCGTCGCCGAACACGAGATCGGCCTGGCCA
>DASUZQ010000326.1:0-2575 GCA_036376815.1 Methyloceanibacter sp.
TCCAGATCCGACAGATGCACCATGCCGTCGATGCCGCCATCGAGCCCGATGAACAGACCGAACTCGGTGATGTTGCGGATCGGGCCCTCGATGTTGGTGCCGGGGGGGTGATTGGCGGCGAAGGCGACCCAGGGATTCTCCTGGGTCTGCTTGAGCCCCAGCGAAATGCGGCGCTTCTCGGGATCGACCTCGAGCACCTGCACTTCGACCTCCTGGCTCGTCGAGATGATCTTGCCGGGATGGATGTTCTTCTTGGTCCAGCTCATCTCCGACACGTGGATCAGTCCTTCAACGCCGGGCTCAAGCTCGACGAAGGCGCCATAGTCGGTGATATTGGTGACGGTGCCCTTGAGCCGCGAGCCGACCGGGTATTTGGCGGCGATGCCCTCCCAAGGATCGGCTTCGAGCTGCTTGATGCCGAGGCTGATGCGCTGGGTCTCGGGATTGATGCGGATGATCTGCACCTTGACGCTGTCGCCGACATTCACGACCTCGCTCGGATGGGCGACACGCCTCCATGCCATGTCGGTGACGTGCAACAGGCCGTCGATGCCGCCGAGATCGATGAAGGCGCCGTAGTCGGTGATGTTCTTGACCACGCCCTCGATGACCTGACCCTCTTCCAGCCGCGCCACGATCTCGCTGCGCTTCTCGGCGCGCGTCTCTTCGAGCACGGAGCGGCGCGACACGACGATGTTGCCGCGGCGGCGATCCATCTTCAGGATCTGGAAGGGCTGCGGCTGGTTCATCAGCGGTCCAACGTCGCGGATCGGACGGATGTCGACTTGGCTGCCGGGCAGGAAGGCCACGGCGCCATCGAGATCGACGGTAAAGCCGCCTTTGACGCGGTTGAAGATCACGCCTTCGACGCGCTCGCCGGCTTTGTATTTCTCCTCGAGCCGCGTCCAGCTCTCCTCGCGCCGCGCCTTCTCGCGCGACAGCACGGCCTCGCCCATGGCGTTCTCGACGCGCTCAAGATAGACGTCGACCTCGTCGCCGACGGAGAGGTTGGCGGCGCGGCCGGAGATGCCAAATTCTTTCAGGGGAATGCGGCCCTCGGTCTTGAGGCCGACATCGATCACCGCAACGTCCTTCTCGATCCCGACGATGGTGCCCTTGACGACGTTGCCTTCCTGCAGCGCCGTGGTGGTCAGCGACTCTTCAAGCAGGGCCGCGAACTCGTCGTGGCTCGGATGGCTGATGCTAGCTTGCGGTTCGTTCATTAAGACTCTCTAGTCCCTTCCAATCGGATTCCCCGTCCACTGCCGGCGATGGTGATCGCGAGAGCGCGGGGTCAAGCGTGTTCACGGCTGCCGTCACCGCATGAGGTCTACCGCCAGAATTTCGCGGGAAACTTCGGAAATGGTGTGCGAAAGGGGTGCTACCTCAACCGGCGTACCCTGCACGCGCAAGCGCGGCATCGATCAGGTCGATGGCAGCCTTGAACGCGGCGTCTATATCCAAATTTGTGGTGTCGAGCAAGTGCGCGTCAGGGGCCTGGCGCAAGGGCGAGGCGGCGCGGTGCTTGTCCCGTTCGTCGCGGCGGCGGATATCGCCCAGCACTTCGGCTTCGCTCACGTCGATTCCGGCCTGTATTAACTCGAGATAGCGCCGCCTGGCGCGCTCCTCAGGGGTCGCTGTCACAAATAGTTTCACGTCGGCATCGGGGCAGATCACCGTGCCGATGTCCCTTCCGTCGAGCACCGCCCCTGACGTGGCGCGGGCAAAGTTCCGCTGATAGGCGAGCAGCTCTTCCCGCACCTCCGGATGCTTGGCCACGAGCGAGGCCGCTTCGGCGAGGCCAGGTTTTCGGAGGCCTGGATCGCCGAGCGTGAACGGGTCAAGCGCCTTGGCGCTTTTGAGAACCTCGATTGCGTCGGCCGGATCTTCGCTGCGCATCAAGGTGTCGCGCGCGACGGCGCGGTAGAGCGTGCCGGTATCGAGATAGGCAAGGCCGTAATGCGCGGCGACGCGCTTGGCGATCGTGCCCTTGCCAGAGGCCGCAGGCCCGTCGATGGCGATGATCATCGGAACTGGGCTCCGAGTTTCGTCATCAGCGGCACGAAGGCCGGGAAGCTTGTGGCGATCATGCCGATATCGTCGACGGTGACCGGCTGCTCGGCGCCGAGGCCGAGGGTGAGAAAGGCCATGGCGATGCGGTGGTCCATATGAGTCTCGACCACGCCGCCGCCCGACACACTCCCCTTGCCCATGACGATGAGATCGTCGCCCTCGACGGCCGTCTCGACGCCGCAAGCGACAAGCCCGGCGGCTGTGGCGGCAAGCCGGTCGCTCTCTTTCACGCGAAGCTCGGCAAGACCGCGCAAGCGAGTCTCGCCCTCGGCAAACGCGGCAAGCACGGCGAGCACCGGATATTCGTCGATCATGCTCGACGCTCGGCCCGGCGGCACGTCAACACCGCTGAGAGCGCCAGCCCGCACGCGGAGATCGGCCGCCGGCTCGCCACCCTCAAGGCGAAGGTCGAGCAGCTCGATGTCTCCGCCCATTTCTCGCACCGTTTCGATAAAGCCTGCGCGGGTCGGGTTCATCAGCACGCCTTCGAGCACAATGTCGG
>DASUZQ010000327.1:0-2408 GCA_036376815.1 Methyloceanibacter sp.
GGTCAAGGCGAAAGAATTCGACGTCGTCTGGATCGAAAAAGAGGTCCTGCCTTGGGTGCCGGGGTGGGTGGAGCGAACCGTGGTCGGCTCGCTTCCCTCTGTTGTCGATTTCGACGACGCCTGGCATTTGCGCTACAGCCGCTCCCCCAATCCCCTGGTGCGCTGGACCCTCGGCAAGAAGCTCGAGCGCATGGCCAGGCGCGCCAATTTCGTCATCGTCGCCAACAAGTTCTTGCAGAGTTTGGCGGAAGACGCCGGCGCCACGTCGGTGACATGCATTCCGACCGTGGTGGACTTGCGGCGCTATCCGCAGACGACGCTGCCTGCGCCTGAGCCCTTCACCATCGGATGGATCGGCACGCCTGAGACCGCGCCCTATCTCGACACCATCAAGGGCGCGCTGCAGCAGGCCCTCGCCAGGGAGAACACGCGGCTACTTCTCGTCGGCGCCGAGCCCTCCTTCCTGCCGCTTCCCAACGTCGAGACCCAGTCCTGGTCGGAGGCGAGGGAAGCCAATCTCCTGCAGCGCATGCATGTCGGCATCATGCCGTTGCCGCAAGGGGCATGGGAGTACGGGAAGTCCGGCTACAAGCTCGTGCAATATATGGCGGCGAGCAGGCCGGTGGTCGCCTCTCCGGTGGGGGTGAATTGCGACGTGGTGAAGGAAGGCGTGAACGGCTTCTTCGCCATCACCGAGGAGGAGTGGATCGCGAACCTCGAACGCTTTCGCGGCAATATCAATCTCACCTCGGCGCTCGGAGCAGCGGCGCGGCAAACTGTGGAAGCGTCGTTCTCCTTGCGCGCCACCGTGCCGAAGATCGCCAAGATCCTGCTGTCGGCGGCGGCGTTGGGGCGCCCGAGCCGGCGCAAGCTCGCGCGCTCGTCCTTCAAACCCGATCTGGCGCGCTCCGCCGCGTCAAACGACGCCGCACCATCCCGATAAACAGGACAAGTGCCGCGCCCCCGCTCGCCGCCGCGAGCTTGACGGTATGCGCCGTGGCGGCGTCGAAATGCTGGGTGAACAACGGATCGCCGGCGATGATCTCGCCCGCGATCCAGCCGAGCAACCCGGCGCCGGCCCAAACGATCACCGGGAAGCGTTCGAGGAGCGCAATGACGATGGCAGCTCCCGCCATGATGAGAGGGATGCTGACGGCAAGACCGAACATCAGCAGCGCATAGCTTCCGCGCGAGGCCGCGGCCACGGCGATGATGTTGTCGAGACTCATCACCACGTCGGCGATGGCGACGATCCTGATCGCCTTCCACAAACTGTCGACGGCTTCGATGTGTCCCTCGCGGCCGTTCTCCTCCCCGCCGAGCAGTTTGACGGCGATCCAGAAAAGCAGGACGCCGCCGACGAGCTTGACATAGGGAATGGTCATTAGTTGCGTGACGACGCCGGTGAACACGACCCTTAAGGTGATGGCGACCAACGTGCCGAGCACGATGCCCCACATGCGTTGGCTCGGCGGCAGCTTGCGGCAGGCAAGCGCGATGACCACGGCGTTGTCGCCGGAGAGCAGAATGTCGATCCAGATGATCTGTACGACGGCGAGCCAGAAGCCAGGATCTTCGATGGTCATGCTGCTGCTCTGCCCCCGCGCGCATTTGACCGGACGTTGATTCCGGCAAATTCGTGCCTAACCTTTTGCCGCCAAAAGCGGCAAGGACAAGACACATATAGGTCTTTCGGCCCTGGATTGAAGGAGGCGGTTACGACTTTAATCTCGGGCAATGCCTTGTTCTTGCCCTTGTTTCCGGCAGGGACAACCAACTATGCTGGCGGCCGCCCGAGCTCGCGAATCGGGCGAAAGCTTTGCTCAGCTCACAATGGGGGGAATCGATGAGCCTTGATGTGCAGGTGGTCAATCCGCTTATCGCCTTGATCGCCGGACTCCTGATCCTGCTCATGCCGCGGCTGCTGAACTACGTCGTTGCGATTTATTTGATCGTCATCGGCGTCCTCGGGCTTGCGCACCATTTCAACATGTAGGCTGCACAAGGCATCGGGTTGCAGTCGGTAACGCACTTTTGGCAACGACGACCTGGAACCATCCGGTCCGATGACCTATAGTTCCCGCTTCACGTTCAAGACGAAGGGAGAGACTCCTGCTGCGCTGGCACGCCGCAATCCTCGCTAGGCGCATATCTACGCCTCGCGCGACCAGGCTCTATCAAGGCGCGATCCTGTCTCTGACATTGATCGCGGCGCTTGGCGCACTCGGCCGCCCGAATGCAGGCGATGGTCAGCCGGCCGTCCTCGCCGAGGCGTCGCCGAACGGCGGTCAGAACGCAAGCGACCAATCCAAGAAGGCCTATGTCTGGTCTGCATCGCGCAGCGGCTCGATGCTGCGGCTGCGCGGCCTGGTGCCCTCGGAAGAGGACCGCCGGACGGTGCTCGGCAT
>DASUZQ010000328.1:0-4643 GCA_036376815.1 Methyloceanibacter sp.
GGCGAGCTTGTCGGTCATCACGCCGGCGAGCTCCTCGGCGTCGGTGACCGTCACGGCACGCCGATAATAGCGGGTGACGTCATGGCCGATGCCGATGGCGACGAGCTCGACGGAGGAGCGGGTCTCGATTTCCTCGATGACCTGGCGGAGATGGCGCTCGAGATAAGAGCCTGAATTGACAGAGAGCGTGGAATCGTCGACCGGCGCGCCGTCGGAGATCATCATCAGAATGCGCCGCTGCTCGGGCCTGGCCAAGAGCCGCTGATGCGCCCAGGCAAGCGCCTCGCCGTCGATGTTCTCCTTGAGCAGGCCTTCGCGCATCATCAGCCCGAGATTGCGCCGCGAGCGCCGCCAAGGCGCGTCAGCAGATTTGTAGACGATGTGGCGGAGATCGTTGAGCCTGCCGGGGAAGGCTGGCTTGCCGGCATTGAGCCATTGCTCGCGGGCGTGCCCGCCCTTCCAGGCACGGGTGGTGAAGCCGAGAATCTCGACCTTCACCCCGCAACGCTCGAGCGTGCGGGCGAGAATATCGGCTGAGCAGGCGGCGACCATGATCGGACGGCCGCGCATCGATCCTGAATTGTCGAGCAGCAGCGTCACCACGGTGTCGCGGAACTGGGTTTCGCGCTCCTGCTTGAAGGAAAGCGGGTGCATGGGATCGACGATCACGCGCGCGAGCCGCGCGGCGTCGATCTGCCCTTCGTCGAGGTCGAAGTCCCAGCCGCGGTTTTGCTGCGCGAGCAGGCGCCGCTGCAAGCGGTTGGCGAGCCGCGCCACGGCGCCATGCAGCGCCTGAAGCTGCTTGTCGAGAAATGCGCGCAGGCGCTCGAGCTCGTCAGTATCGCAGAGCTCCTCGGCGCCGACGATCTCGTCATAGGCGCGGGTGAACACCTTGTAGCCGAAGGCCTCGGGGTTATCGAGCACCGAGAGGTTGGGACGCCAGGGCTCCGGCCGCCGCTGCGCGTCGGGCATGTCCGACTCGCGATCGAGCTGGTCGGCCGCGCCTTCCTCGCGCTCGTCGAGGCTCTCGTCGGTGAGTGAGTCCTGATCGGCCTGGGCGTCCGCGGCGAACTCGGCCTGCTGGCGTCCGTCGGCGTCTTCGGTGTCAGCCTCCGCCGCGGATTGTTCCGGCTCGCCCTCTTTCCCCTCCTGGCCTTCCTCGCCGGTCTGGTCGAGCTGATCGGCAAGGTTCAAGGCGGCAAGCAGGTCGCGGGCAAGGCGGCCGAAGGCATCCTGGTCGGAGACGGTGTCGGGCATCCGGTCGAGCACCGCGCGTGCGCGGCTCTCGATCCACGGGCGCCAAAGATTGGCGATGGCGCGGGCCTTGCTTGGCGGAGCGAGCCCGGTCAGCCGCTCGCGCACGAGAAGGGCGAGAGCTTCCGGCAGCGGCGCCTCGGAGCGGTCCGTCGATTCGTTGATCCGGCTCCGCTCGTAGCGCTGCTCGAGCCGCGCGGTGAGGTTGGCGGAGACGCCTTCCATGCGCTGGGCGCCGATGGCCTCGACCCTCGCTTGCTCGATCGCCTCGAACACCGCGCGCGCCTCGCCGCCCGGCGGCGCGAGCTTGGCATGCAGGCCGGGATCGTGGCAGGCGACGGCAAGGGCCGCGGCGTCGGCGTGGCCGCGGATCACCGCAATCTCGTTCCTGGTCGGCACCCGCGAAGGTTCGGGCAGCCGCGCGGTCTTGCCGTACAGCCCAGGCGGCTCGTTCGAGAAGATCACCTCCACCGTGCCGTCGGCGGCGATTGAGCGGGTGGCAAGCGTAAGCGCGCGCTTGAACGGGTCAAGCGGCGCCTCTTTGCGCTTGCTCAAGGACATCGTCAGCTCAAGGCCACGTTGGCGGTCGACTGGGGCAGATCCTCGCCGAAGCAGCGCTGATAGAACTCGGCGATCAGGCCGCGCTCGAGCTCATCGCATTTGTTGAGGAAGCTCAGCGCAAAGGCGGTGCCGACGTCGTTGAAGATCTCGGCGTTCTCGGCCCAGGTGATCACCGTGCGCGGGCTCATCACCGTGGACAAGTCGCCGTTCATGAAGGCATTGCGGGTGAGCTCGGCCACGCGCACCATATTGCCGACGATCTTGCGGCCGGCGTCGGTGTTCCAGCTCTTGGCCTTGGCCAGCACGATGTTCACCTCGTCGTCGTGCGGCAGATAATTGAGAGTGACGACGATCGACCAGCGGTCCATCTGGCCCTGATTGATCTGCTGCGTGCCGTGATAAAGGCCGCTCGTGTCGCCAAGGCCGATAGTGTTGGTGGTCGAGAACAGGCGGAAGGCCGGATGCGGCCTGATCACCTTGGACTGGTCGAGCAAGGTGAGCTTGCCCGAGACTTCGAGCACCCGCTGGATCACGAACATCACATCGGGCCGGCCGGCGTCGTATTCGTCAAAGCAGAGCGCGGTGTTGGACTGCAGCGCGTAAGGCAGGATGCCCTCGCGGAACTCGGTCACCTGCTGCCCGTCGCGGATGACGATGGCGTCCTTGCCGACGAGGTCGAGGCGGCTCACATGGCTGTCGAGATTGATGCGCATGCATGGCCAGTTGAGCCGTGCCGCCACCTGCTCGATATGGGTGGATTTGCCGGTGCCGTGATAGCCCTGGATCATCACCCGGCGGTTGTGCTTGAAGCCGGCCAGGATGGCGAGCGTCACCTCGCGGTTGAACAGATAATCCGGGTCGACATCCGGCACGTGCTCGTCGACCTGCGAATAAGCGGGCACTTCGAGATTGGTGTCGATGCCGAAAACCTGACGCACCGAAACTGACATATCCGGCAGGCCGGCGCCGTGGGTAGAAGCTGCAAAGGTCATGAGATTTAAGAGCCTGTCGATCGCATGCTAGATGGGGCCCGCCTTAGCGTGAGCCCTGACAATGCGGGGGTGAGGGCCAAGCCGCTCAAGCTAGCCCCGCCTGCCGCAGATAATTATAGGCTTGGATCACTTCGCGCAACTTGTCCTCTGAGCGGCGGTCGCCGCCGTTGCGGTCCGGATGGTGGCGTTTGACCAGGTCTTTGAAGCGCGCCTTGACCTCGGCCTTGGTGGCGGTGTCCTCGAGGTTGAGCTGGCGCAGGCATTTGCGCTCGGCCCTGCGCAGGACTCGCGGCGGTTCGCCGGCGGCGGTCGGCGTAGGCTCGGCTTTGGTGCCAAACACCCCGAAGGGATCATAGGTGGTGAAGCGATAGGCAAAGCCGTTGCGGCGCTCCCCGTTCCTGGTGGCGCGATTGCGCGCCCAGGAATTCACCCCCACGAACCAGGTCGGGCGGTGGCCGATGGTGTCGTCCTTTTGGTGCTGGGCCACGTCCTCGTCCGGCATGCCGGCGAAGTAATTGTAAGACTTGTTATATTGGCGGACGTGCTCAAGGCAGTAGCGGTGATACTCGCCTTCCTTGCCGCGGCCCTTGGGCGCAGGGTAGAGACCTGGCTCTCTGCAACCTTGCCATTCGCAAGTCGGGCAAGCGTCGCGCACGAGCTTGGCTGCGTCGGGCTTGACGCGGAGGCGATCGAAGAATTTCGAGTCGAGTTTCATTACAGCAATTATGGGTAATCGTCCTCTCAAGGGCAAGCGCGGCCCGCTCGCTCCCTCGAATCGCGCCGCCAAGCCTGCTAGTCCAGAGGGCGAACGCCGCTCCGATTGGAGCAGCCATTGTTGAACAAAGCATGTCAGAAGCCTGTCCGGGCAGGGGCAGCAGAGGGGAGCGGGGGATAAACATGCGGCCGCGCATGTCTTGGGCGACCCGCTCTTGGCCGACCATGGCGGCCCTTTTGCTCGCGGCGCTGCCGGTGGCCGTGACGCTCAGCCTGATCGACTATCCGTGCGGCGTGGCATGGGATGAGACCGTCAAGCTTGTCGGCGTCAGCAAGGGACGCTACGCCTACTACCATCCCCTGTTCATGATCGATTTGGCGCAAGGCGCGGCGCTCGTGGTGCAGCCGCCCGATATGCCGTCCTTGGCCCATCTCGTCCGAGTGCTTGGCGCTTTGGCCGGCGGCGTCATGGTGTTCGCGACCTTCACCTTGGCGCGGCTCGTGCTCCCAGACCTGCCAGCCTTGGCGGCGGCGGCCGGCGCGGTGACGCCGCTCTTCGTCGTGCATGCCCGCATTTTCAAGGAGGATATTTTCGTCGCGGCCTTCCTCGTGCTGGCGCTCGCCGCGCTGATCAGGTTGCTGCAGGAGCCGGCGCCGCATCGCGCCATCCTGCTCGGTCTCCTCGTTGGGCTTGCCGCCGGCTCGAAATATATCGGCGTGCTGATCCTGCCCTTCGCGATCATTGCCATTCTGCTCGTGCCGACGCCTGGACCCGAGCGCCGGTGGCTGAGGACCGGCACCGTCACCGCTACTTCGATCGGCACCTTTCTCCTGATCATGCTGCCGGCGATCAGGCGGATCGCCCGCTGGGAGCGGGGCGTGAATTTCGAGCTCGTGCATTCGGTCGAAGGCCATGACGTGCCTTTGCCGCTCCGCGTCACCTGGGGCCTGTTCCATCTCCGCGAAAGCCTGTGGCCGGGTCTCGGCACGCCGCTCTTCGCCCTCGGCCTCATTGGCCGTCCACGAGGCCACGCCGCTCAAGCCGTTTCCCGATTTTTCCCGCTACATGCTGCCGCTCGTGCCGCTCTTCGCCATCCTCGGCACCTCGTTCGTCTACGAGCT
>DASUZQ010000329.1:0-2605 GCA_036376815.1 Methyloceanibacter sp.
GCACGAACTCGCCGGCCATGGCGCGGAAGGTGTCGCCCTCCAGCAGCAGCCCAACGCCGATGATCAGCAGCACCGGACCCAGGATGCGCGCAATGAAGATCGAAGGCGTCATGCGTCCCTCCTCCCCAGCAAATCCAGGCGCCCAGGGCGCTTCCGCCTGGGTCTATTTTCCGGCGCGAGCCCGTATGCGGAGGTCGGGTCGACACGCTCGCCGCCGTACCCTCTCGGCTCGATTTCACCGATGCTTGAAGGGCGCAACTCCAAACGATAACCAGGCTTCTTCCGAGCGCCCGGACCAATGTGAAGCCGATCCGGGTCTATGGCAAGCTGCCGCAGCTGTGGCCAACCCGTGAGCCCTTGTGCCGCAACGGGAACCTTGCGAGCGGCGGCTAACCGGTCTAAGCCTCCGCCATCATTCTGCCGCTCTTCACCGTTGAGTGCGGCCCTGGCGGCTAGCCCCTGGCCGATCCACCCGCGCCGGAACCGAGGTAGAACAACGTGAATCAAGACGCTTCGACCGAGGTCCGCGCCAACACGAGCGCCTTTGCCACTTGGCGCTGGCTAGCGCTCGCCGCCGTCGTCGTCGCCACCGTGGCCGGCGCCTTCGTCTATTGGCGCCATGCCGTGCTCTACCCCTCAACCGAGAACGCCTATACCGGATCGAATATCGTCCGCGTGGCCTCGGAGGTGAGCGGCCCCGTGATCCACGTCTATGTGCACACCGACGAGAGCGTGAAGACCGGCGACCCGCTATTCGACATCGACCCCATTCTCTATGACGCGGCGCTGCGCAATGCCCGCGCCCAATTCGATGCCGCCGCCGACGCCGCTGGAACCGCCGGCGAAAACCTCAAGAAGGCGGCGGACACGCTGGAGCAGAAGCGCGCCGCGCTCGAGGACGCGCTCAAGACCTATCGCGACGCCAAGGACGCGCAAGCGCCTGAGGCGCCGCCCTCCGACCAGCTCAACACCGCCGAGAGCGCATGGCAGGAGGCGCTCAAGGCTTACAAAGAGGCTGAGGACGCCTTCAACAAGGAGCAGGACAAGTCGCTGACGGTGACCACGCCGACCGTCCAGCTCAGAGCAGCCTCTGCTCAGCTCTCCAAAGCCACCCATGACCGGGTCAAGAGCCACGCCACGTCTCCCTCCGATGGGATCGTCTCGAATGTGACATTGCGGCCCGGCGCCACGGTCCAGGCCGGCCAGCCGCTATTCGCCATCATCGAGGCCAATCGCTGGTGGGTCGATGCCAACTTCAAGGAGACCGACCTCGCCCGCGTCAAGGTCGGCCAGCCGGCCGAGGTTCGCCTCGACATGTATCCAGACACGACCTTCAACGGGACGGTGGAGAGCATCAGCGCCGGCTCGGGCGCCACCTTCTCGGTGCTTCCGCCCGAAAATGCGAGCGGGAATTGGGTGAAGGTCGCGCAGCGCTTTCCCGTGCGCATCGCCCTCACCAACCCGCCGGCCGACAAGCCGCTCAGGGTCGGCGCCAGCGCCTGGGTCATGATCGACACCACTCAGGACAAGAAATGACCCGGCGTAAACCCGCCGCCAAGAAGCCGCGGCAAAAGCGGCCAAAAGAAGCAACGCCCCCAGAACCGCCGCAGCGAGCGGAAGTTTCGGCTCCGCCACCGGAACCGCCGATCGTCAGGCCGAAATTGCCGCTGCCTCCCGAGCCGCCGCATAGTCAGTACAAGCCGTCGGTCGCCCTCGTCGTCGCCGTCGTGCTGACCGCGGTCCTGGAAGTGCTCGACATCACCATCGTGAGCGTCGCCATCCCGCATATGCTCGGCACGTTCGGCGCCACCTCGGATCAGATCACCTGGGTGCTCACCTCTTACCTCGTGTCCGCCGCCGTGGTGATGCCGCTCACCGGCTATCTGTCCGCGAGGCTCGGACGGCGCCGCCTCTTGATCTTCTCCATCGTCGGCTTCGTGATCTCCTCGGCACTGTGCGGCCTCTCGTGGAACCTCGAGAGCATGGTGATCTTCAGGCTGGCGCAAGGCATTTGCGGCGCGCCGCTCGTGCCCTTGAGCCAGGCCATCCTGCTCGACGCCTTCCCGAAAGAGAAGCACGGCCAGGCGCTCGCCATCTTCGGCCTCGGCATCATGGTGGCGCCAGTCCTCGGACCGACCTTCGGAGGATGGCTCACCGACACCTTCGTGTGGCGCGCGGTGTTCTACATCAATGTGCCGATCGGGCTGTTCGCGCTGCTGCTTGCCATGGGCAACCTGCCGCGCAGCGACATCCGCTACCTCAAGACCGATTGGATTGGGCTCGTCCTTCTCGTGCTCGCGGTCGGCTCGCTGCAAATGGTGCTCGACCAGGGGCAGACGCGCGACTGGTTCAACTCGCGCTTCATTCAGTTCTGTACCGCCATTGCCGTCTTTGCCAGCGTCGCCTTCTTCATGCGCGGCTGGAACAATCCGAAGAACATCGTCGATCTGTCGCTGCTCAAGGACCGCAACTTTCTCGCCGGGCTGCTCGCCATCACCGCCTACGGCGTCACGCTGTTCGGCACCATCGCGCTGTTGCCGCTGCTCACCCAGCGCCTGATGGGCTATCCCGCCATGAACGCCGGCATGCTGTTCATTCCGCGCGC
>DASUZQ010000330.1:0-3648 GCA_036376815.1 Methyloceanibacter sp.
CGTGCGTGGCGGCGGTGCCGGCCTTGGTCGGCGAGCCGAAGCCGATCACCGTCTTGCAGGCGATCATCGAGGGCTTGTCGGTGACGTTGCGCGCCTTGCGGATGGCGCGCTGGACAGCGTCAGGATCGTGCCCGTCGACCGCCTGCACGTGCCAGCCGGCGGCGGCGAAGCGCTTCTTGTGGTCGTCGGAGGTCGAAAGCGAGGTCGGCCCGTCGATCGAGATGCCGTTGTCGTCGAACAGCACGATCAGCCGGCCGAGGCCGAGATGGCCGGCGAGCGTGATCGCCTCCTGGCCGACACCTTCCATCAGGCAACCGTCGCCGGCGATGACGTAGGTATGGTGGTCCACGATCTCGCCGCCGTACCGATTGTTAAGTAGCCGCTCAGCGAGAGCCATGCCGACTGCATTGCTAAGCCCCTGCCCCAGCGGGCCGGTCGTGGTCTCGATGCCCGGCGCGTGGCCATATTCGGGATGGCCGGGGGTGCGCGATCCAAGCTGGCGGAAACGCTTGAGCTGCTCCACATCCATGCCGGCAACCCCGGTGAGGTAGAGCAGGGCATAGATGAGCATCGAGCCGTGGCCGGCTGAGAGCACGAAACGGTCGCGATCGGGCCAATCGGGGTGGGCAGCGTCGAACTTCAGAAAGCGCGTGAACAGTACGGTGGCCACGTCGGCCATGCCCATGGGCATGCCGGGATGGCCTGAATCGGCCTTCTGCACCGCGTCCATGGCAAGCGCCCTGATCGCATTCGCCATGTCCTGGTGGGTCGCCTCGGGTAATGCCTCACCCTGCTGCAAAGCTTCAGCCATCTCGATATCTCGGCTCCAAAATCGCTAATAGGCCCGGACGCCCATCGCCGCCTTGACGGCGTGGTAGCCGACGAGAAGCTGCGTCAGCGCCAGCGGGTGGCTCCGCGGCGATCCGTTGGCGACGTCGATCCGTCCAACCTGGTCGCGCAAATGCCCCGCTTCCGGGATCAGGTTCCATAGCAGATCTTCGATGCGCTCGGCATGCTGGTCGGAGATATTGCCGTTGATTTCAAGCACGTCGACCGGCTTTCCGTCGCGGTCGCGGGCAAGCTCGAGCCGCAAGCCGGCATTGCTCGAGCCGTCGAACAGAGGCCCGAAATCGGGATGCGGCAAGGTCGGGCGCAGGATGTGACGCACATCGAGCTGCGTGTCTGAGCCGTTGGCGCCTTGCGTCGTCTGGAAGCGGATGACGATGTCGGCGAAGGTGCGCTGCGGATGCATGTATTTCGGAGCGTCTTCCCGCCGCTTCTCCAGCGACGCCAGGACCTCGTCCCGCGTGTAGCCGCGCTTGGTCGTGTCGCGATGCATCTTCCATTTGACGCGGAGGTCCTCGTCGGGATCGAGATAGATCTTCACGTCATAGCAATCGCGCATGGTCCTGGTGGTATAGCCGAGCAGGCCTTCGGCGATAACGAACTCCTTCGGCTTGACATATTTCGGCCGGCCGAAGGTTCCGTTCCGATGGTCGTAGATGGGCTTCAGGATCGGGTCGCCTTCACGCAGATGGCGGAGCGCCTGTTCCATAATGTCGAGATAGTTAGCGCGGGGATCGATCGCCGACAGCCCCTTCTCGGCGCGTTCGCGACGGTCGTAGCGGTGGTAGTCGTCGGTGCAGAGCACGGTGCAGCGCTCCTCGCCCAGAATCTGGGCGACGCCCGCCGACAGCGTCGTCTTGCCCGACGCCGAATCGCCGACGATTCCCAAAATGATCGGGTGCTCAACCCGCTTCGGCATCTCCTACTCCCGAGGCTTACGCGTTTTTATTTACGTAACACTTTATGCAACGTCACGCGCGGCGCTTTGTGACTGTCCTGTTCGCACACGCGGCAAATAACTGGTGATGATCTGACGTTCGCCGGTCGCTCCGATCACCATCATGGTCTGGACCTTGTAGTGGGTGCGGGTACGCTCCACCCCATCCACCATCAGGCCAGTGGTGATCCCCGTGGCACAGAAGAACACATCGTCTGAGGCAATGAGCTCGTCGCGGGCGTACCAGCGCGAGGTGCTGAGACCCGACTCTCTCACCGCCTTGGCCTCGGTATGAAGCTGGGGATCGATGCGGGCGAGAAACTCTCCACCAAGGCCGCGCACGGCACAGGCCGACATGACGCCTTCCGGCGTGCCTCCGGTTCCCATCAGAGCGTCGATGCCCGACCCCGGGATGGCGGCGAGCAGCGCGCCGGCGACATCGCCGGCGGGATAAAGGGCGACGCGGGCGCCGGCCCTGATGATGTCGTCGATCAGCTCGCGATGACGCGGCTTTTCCAGCACGTAGATGGTGAGTTGCGAGACGTCCTTGTTCAGCACCTCGGCGAGCACCCTGAGCTTGCGCCCGGTGGTCCAGTGCGGGTCGATCTTGCCGCGGGCAGGCGCTGGCGCCACGAACTTCTCCATGTAGAAGGCGGGTGCCGGGTTCATCATGGTGCCGCGCGGGGCGACCGCGAGCACCGCAAGCGCATTGGTCTGGCCTCTTGCGAGGTAGCTTGTGCCTTCCACGGGGTCCATGGCGATGTCGGCCTTGAAGGCTGAGCTTGGGCGCCCGAGGCGCTCGCCGCGCGCCGGTTGCGGCGCCTCACCCTTGCCGGCCTCTCCGATCACCACCACGGCGTCGATGTCGACCTCGGCAAGCGCCGAGAGCATGGCGTCGAGCGCCGCACGGCCGCCGTCCATGCCGTCGCCGCGCCCGATCCAGTCGAAGGCGGCAAGGGCCGCGCTCTCGCTCACGCGACGGAGCGCGTAGATGAGCTCAGGGCTGGAGCCGCTCGAAATGGTCATAACGCCTCCGAGAGGGAATGGACCAAACCACTAGACTGCATGGTCGGAATCTGCCCGAAAATCAAAGGGCTCCCCGGCCGGGAAAGGCCAGAGCGCCGCTCCAACTGTCATGGGGCGGATCGGCGTTTTTGTCCACAGGGATTGGGCAGCGCTCCACCGGTCAGCTTGAGGTCAGGCGCGGGTCGAGGGCGTCGCGGAGGGAATCGCCGAGCACGTTGACCGCGACCAGCACACCGACCAGGGTCAGGCCCGGAAGCACGGTCACCCACCAGATGCCGGCAAAGATCAGGTCGTAGCCTGAGCGGATCAACGTGCCGAGCGAGGGCTGGGTGATGGGCAGCCCCAGCCCGAGGAAGGACAGTGCCGCCTCAGCCATGATGGCACCCGCGATCTGGGTGGTGGCCACCACGATCAGCGGCGACAGGATGTTGGGCAGGATGTGCCGGCGGATGACGACCGCATTGCTCGCGCCCAAGGCCTTCGCTGCCCGGACATGGTCCTTGGACGCCTCAACGAGCGTGGCGGCGCGAGCGGTGCGGGCGAAAGTGGGCCATTCGGCGAGCCCGATCACCAAGACGAGCAACGGCACGGCGAGGCGGCCAAGCGTCTCGCCGCCGAGGCTAGCGCGCACCAGCGCGAGCGCGATGATAGCGAGGATGAGGGTCGAGAGCGAGAGCTGCACGTCGGCGACCCTGGCAATGAGGCTGTCCACCCTCCCCCCGACATAGCCGGCGATGAGGCCGAGGGGGATGCCGATGGCAGCTTGGATGGCGACAGCGAGCACGCCGACGGTCAGCGAGATGCGCGTGCCATAGAGAATGGCGCTCAGGAGATCGCGG
>DASUZQ010000331.1:0-2243 GCA_036376815.1 Methyloceanibacter sp.
ATGCCGACAAGGCCTATCCGTTGGCGCCGGGCGACGCGTTGTTCTTCGACGCCGCGGCGCTGCATGGCCCGGAAGAACTGACAAAGCTGCCAATGACTTACCTGTCCATCATTATCTACCCGCGAACCTGAGTCCTTTCCCGCGCTGGTTTCTTCACAGGAAATTATTATTCCTGACAGTTGACAAGGGCTCCGGCCCGCCATTACCTTCGCCAACAGCGGGGTTCACCAATAAGTCGGCGGCGGAAAATGTGCGGAATCGTAGGTCTTTTCCTGAAAAACAAGGCACTTGAGCCCGAGCTCGGCAAAATGATGTCGGGCATGCTCGCCACCATGTGCGACCGCGGGCCCGACAGCGCCGGCTTCGCGGTCTATGGGGCAGGCGACAGCGGCCACGTGAAGCTCACGGTGCGGGCGATGTCTCCGAATTTTGACTTCGCGAGCCTCGCCGGCCGGCTCTCCGAGGCGGTCGGCTCTTCCGTGGCGGTGGACGTTCGCGAGAGCCACGGCATCTTCACCGTGCCGGAAGACGCCGAGCAAACGGCCCGGAAGACCATCGAGGCAATAGGCGATGATGTGCGGATCGTGGGCTCGGGCACGCGCATGGAAATCTACAAGGAAGTCGGGCGCCCCGACGCGGTCGCCAAGCGCTTCCATCTCGAGAAGATGTCAGGCTCGCACGGCGTCGCCCACACCCGCATGGCGACCGAGTCAGCCGTCACCACCGACGGCGCCCATCCTTTCTCGACGGGCCGCGATCAGTGCCTCGTGCATAACGGCTCGCTCTCCAATCACAACGCGCTTCGCCGGCAGCTCAAGCGTCATGGCCTCTCCTTCGAGACGGACAACGACACGGAAGTTGCCGCGGGCTACCTTACCTGGCGCATCAGCCAGGGCGACAGCCTCGGTGACGCGCTCAAGCATTCGCTCGACGATCTCGACGGCTTCTACACCTTCGTGGTCGGCACCGAGGACGGCTTCGGCGTGTTGCGCGATCCGATCGCTTGCAAGCCGGCGGTGATGGCCGAGACCGACGACTATGTCGCCTTCGGCTCGGAATATCGCGCGCTCGCCGGACTTCCCGGTATCGAGAAGGCGCATGTGTGGGAGCCGAAACCTGCCACCGTCTATTTCTGGGAACGGCATTGATGCCGACCATCGATCTCGAGGTCACGTCGCTTCGTGACTTCAATCAAATGCTGCACGATCTTTCGGAGGGAACCAACGACACCTATTTCCGCGTGCTCAATCCGCGCGGCCGCCATGCCATCGCCGCCGGCGTCGATGCTCCCGTCAGCATCGAGATCGACGGCAATGTCGGCTATTACTGTGCCGGCATGAACAAGCGCGCCAATATCGTCATCAACGGTTCGGCCGGCGTCGGCCTCGCCGAGAACATGATGTCAGGCCGCGTGCACGTCAAAGGCGACGCCTCGGCGTCGGCCGGCGCCACCGGTTGCGGCGGCTTGCTCGTGATCGACGGCAACGCCTCGAGCCGCTGCGGCATCTCAGCCCGCGGCATCGACATTGTGGTCAAGGGCTCGGTTGGGCACATGTCGGCCTTCATGGCGCAGGCCGGAACTCTCGTGGTGCTCGGCGATGCCGGCGACGCGCTCGGCGACTCGCTCTATGAGGCACGCCTTTTCGTGCGCGGCACGGTGAACAGCCTCGGCGCCGATTGCATCGAGAAGCCGCTTGGCGATGAGCACAAGAAGACGCTCGGCAAATTGCTTGAGGAGGCTGGACTGGACGGGCAGGTCAATCCGTCGGAGTTCCGCCGCTATGGCTCGGCGCGGCAGCTTTATCATTTCCACATGGACAATCTGGAGGCCTATTGATGGGCGCCGAGACCCGCTGGGTGCATACGCCGCCACGCTATTCGGCGACCTTCGATGAGCATTCGATCGCCGAGATTCACCGCGCGGCAGCGACCGGCATCTACGACATTCGCGGCTTTGGCGCCAAGCGCAAGGTTCCGCATTTCGACGACTTGCTGTTTCTTGGGGCCTCCGTCAGCCGCTATCCGCTCGAAGGCTATCGCGAGAAATGCGCGACCGACGTGATGCTCGGCACGCGTTTTGCCAAGAAGCCGATCCATCTCAGGATCCCGATCACCATCGCCGGCATGAGCTTCGGCTCGCTATCGGGCCCGGCCAAGGAGGCGCTCGGCCGCGGTGCCTCGATCATGGGCACGTCCACCACCACCGGCGATGGCGGCATGACCGAGGAGGAGCGGCAAAGCTC
>DASUZQ010000332.1:0-5267 GCA_036376815.1 Methyloceanibacter sp.
CAGACCAAGGCGCACGGATTGGAGGGCGACGAGTGGAGCCTCGACGACGAGGCGTTGAAGGAGATCATCCGCCGTTACACGCGTGAGGCAGGCGTCCGCAATCTCGAGCGCGAGATCGCCAAGATGTTGCGGAAGTCGGTCAAGGAGCTTCTGACCACCAAGAAGAAGTCGATCAATGTCACGCTCAAGAACCTCGAGGACTATCTCGGCGTGCAGAAGTTCCGCTACGGCGAGGCTGAGCTTGAGGATCAGGTCGGCGTGGTCACCGGTCTCGCTTGGACCGAGGTCGGCGGCGAATTGCTCACCGTCGAAGGCGTGATGATGCCTGGCAAGGGCAAGATGACCGTCACCGGCAATCTGCGTGACGTGATGAAGGAGTCGATCCAGGCGGCGAATGCTTATGTGCGCTCGCGCGCGGTCGAATTCGGCATCAAGCCGCCGTTGTTCGAAAAGCGCGACATCCACGTGCACGTGCCAGAGGGTGCAACCCCGAAGGACGGCCCGTCGGCCGGCGTCGCCATGGTCACCGCCATCGTCTCGATGATGACCGGCATCCCGGTGAAGCGCGACGTGGCCATGACCGGCGAGATCACGCTTCGTGGCCGGGTGCTTCCCATCGGCGGCCTGAAGGAGAAGCTGCTTGCGGCCCTGCGCGCCGGCATCAAGACCGTGATTATTCCTGATGAGAATGCCAAGGATCTCACGGAAATCCCTGACGAGCTCAAGAATGCCCTCGATATCCGCACGGTTTCGCGTATGGACGAGGTAGTGAAAATCGCCTTTGTCCGGCCGCCCCAGCCCATTGTCTGGGAGGAGGAGGGCGAGGAGGCCGGCAAGATCGTTCCGCCGAAAGAAGAGGCCCCGGCTGGCGTAACTGCCCATTAATGGCGCAAAACGGCGCTTTTTGCCGTTAACCTGCCTCAGTTTTATGGTTCGGCTCGAGTCCTCGGGCCGGACCATTTTTGTTGATTTTCCGCGTTTTTTGGCTCAGTCATACACCACTTATTTGTGAATCGGAGCGTACCCAAGGGCCCGTGGGGGATAGGACCTCCGCAAGTTAAGGCCGAGCGAAAGGATGAACCCGTGAACAAAGCTGAACTTGTCGCCCAGGTGGCGAAGGAATCTGATCTGTCGAAGGATGCGGCCGAGAAGGCCGTAGACGCGACGTTCAAGAATATCGAGAAGGCTTTGAAGGTCGGCGATACCGTCCGGATCGTGGGCTTTGGCAATTTTCAGGTCGCGCAACGCAAAGCCTCAACCGGCCGCAATCCGCGCACCGGTGCCGAGGTCCATATCCCTGCCTCGCGCGTCCCGAAATTCCGCGCCGGCAAAGCCTTGAAAGAGGCCTGCAACAGCTAGCCTCGAAAGCGATTGATCTTTACTGAGGCGGAGTCCTGCTTTCGAGCGGGCTCCGCCTTGCTGTTTCCGCTAGGCAAGGAGCGGGCTGCCGTTTATCTCGCATCCTTGGCGGGGCGGTTAGCTCAGCTGGAAGAGCGCCTGGTTTACACCCAGGAGGTCGGCAGTTCGAGACTGTCACCGCCCACCATCCTGCCAATGTGGGGCGCGATGAATATCGAGTGTCCAGCAACCATGCGCCGACACGTCCAGAAGAGTCCTGGGCGGGGAATACGACATTCCTTATCGGCACAACGCGCCTGTGATCCTAGACATCGGGGCCAATGTCGGGAGTTTCGCGGCCTGGGCGCTCAAGCGCTGGCCTGGGGCTCACGTCCATTGCTACGAACCGCTCCCCGACAATTTCGCGCTGCTCAAGAGAAACCTAGGACAATTCGAGGGCAGATCAGTGAGCCTGCACAACTTCGCGGTCGGCGATCCGAGCCTGACGCGGCTCTACCTTGGCCGCAACAATTGCGGTGAGGCGAGCTTCTACGATATCGGCGAGCAAACGACGGACACGGTCGAAGTCGAGACCCGAGCACCGAGTGCCCTGCCCAAGGCGCACATCGTGAAGATCGACACCGAAGGCTCCGAGGTCGATATTCTCGCCCGCATGGCGTCGCTCGATTTCGACTCGATCATGCTCGAATACCATTCCGAGGCGAACCGGCGAAAGATTGACGCGCTGTTGCAAGACTACGTGCTCGCCGGCGGCCACATCCGCCACCCGCACCGTGGAACGCTGAAATTCGCGCACAAGCGCCTAATCGAGGCGGCCGGCAGGTCCTCGCCTTGACTTGGCGAATCCCAACCCGTACATGCCTTGAGGGATTGCCCCTGGCTGCGGGTCGCGGCCGGCGAGGGGGTGTAGCTCAGTTGGTTAGAGCGTCGGCCTGTCACGCCGAAGGTCGCGGGTTCGAGTCCCGTCACTCCCGCCATTTCTCCCGTCTTGGCGCAAGCGCTCCGCTCGTCGCACCGCGCTCACGCCTCCTTGAGATAGTCGTAAATCACCCGCCCGTACGGGAGCGCGAGGTCGGCAAGGAAGTGATGCGCGCCGATACCTCTTAGGCACGCCCCCTGACTGTCACCGAACCCGCGCGAAATGGGACTTTTTGCCTGTTGAGACACGGGGGCTTTCTTGCCACGGTTACCTTGCTGCGGTAAGCCTCAGGCATTAAGTCCAAGAATGCCGCCGCTGACTTCCGGGAACGCCTGTTCATATCAATCGTCAGCGTGAGGCGCAGAAGCCATGAGCCAGCTCCTACAAGCCTATCTGCCGCTCGTCATTTTCGTCGGCATCGCCTTTGTGATCAGCGCGGCGCTGCTGGTCGCGCCCTTCTTCATCGCGCCGCGCAATCCCGACCCCGAGAAGGTATCGGCCTATGAATGCGGCTTCGACGCCTTTGACGACGCGCGCATGAAATTCGACGTGCGCTTCTACTTGGTGTCGCTGTTGTTCATTATCTTCGATTTGGAGGTCGCGTTTCTCTTCCCCTGGGCGATAGCCTTCGGGGATGTCGGCCTGTTGGGCTTCTGGTCGATGATGGTGTTTCTCGCCATCCTCACCATCGGCTTCATCTATGAGTGGCGGAAAGGCGCGCTCGAATGGGATTAGGCCCCGAGATCAATTTTGAGCAGCCCAAGGAGGGCAGGGGCTCCGGCCTCATCACGCCGGCGCAAGGACGATTCGGCGACTTCTCCGATGCGCTCGCCGACAAGGGCTTCCTCCTCACCACCGCCGACGAATTGATCAACTGGGCGCGTACCGGCTCGCTCATGTGGATGACCTTCGGCCTCGCCTGCTGCGCCGTCGAGATGATGCAGGCCTCGATGCCGCGCTACGACCTCGAGCGCTTCGGCTTTGCGCCGCGCGGAAGTCCGCGGCAGTCTGACGTGATGATCGTCGCGGGAACCTTGTGCAACAAGATGGCTCCGGCGCTGCGCAAGGTCTACGACCAGATGCCCGAGCCGCGCTATGTCATCTCCATGGGCTCCTGCGCCAATGGCGGCGGCTATTATCATTATTCCTATTCGGTGGTGCGCGGCTGCGACCGCATCGTGCCTGTCGACATTTACGTGCCTGGCTGCCCGCCAAGCGCCGAAGCGCTCGTTTACGGCGTGCTCCTCCTGCAGAAAAAGATCAGGCGGACCGGCACGATCGAACGCTGAGGCTTTTCCTTGTCCTGGATGATTGATGGACGACGCCCTTAACGAGCTCGGCGCTTATCTCGCAGATCGCCTCGGCCCCGCGGTCCTGTCCTCGCAAGTGACCCTTGGCGAGCTCACGATTGAGGTAGAGCGCGAAAAGGTCATCCCCACGTTGGAATTTCTGCGCGACGATCCGCAATGCCGCTTCGGTTGCCTGATCGACATTTGCGGCGTCGACTACCCCGAGCGCGAGCGCCGCTTCGATGTGGTCTATCATCTGTTGAGCCCCTGGCAGAACCGCCGCATCCGCGTCCGGGTGAAGACCGACGGGGAGACGCCGGTGCCGAGCGCGGTCTCGGTTTTCCCGGCGGCAAACTGGTTCGAGCGCGAAGCCTACGACCTCTACGGCATCCTGTTCTCGGGCCACCCCGACCTTCGGCGCATTCTCACCGATTACGGCTTCGAGGGGCATCCCTTGCGCAAGGACTTTCCGCTCACGGGCTTCGTCGAGCTTCGCTACGACGACGAATTGAAGCGCGTGGTGTACGAGCCGGTGAAGCTGATGCAGGAGTTCCGCAGCTTCGATTTCCTGAGCCCGTGGGAGGGCATGGACAGCGCCATCCCGGGGGACGAGAAGGCTGGTGAGGCGAAGCCGCGCGCCGAGAAGGATGCCAAGCCATGAAGCCGACATTGAAGGCGGGGCTCAAGCATTCCTTCTCCTACACGGTTCCTGCGGGCAAGACGGTGCCGCATCTTTATGAGGAGTCGCCCGAGCTCGCCGCCATGCCGGAGGTGTTTGCCACCGGCTTCATGGTCGGGCTCATGGAATGGACCTGCGTGCAGCTGCTCCGTCCCCATCTCGACCCCGGCGAAGGAAGCCTCGGCGTGCATATCGACATATCGCACAAGGCCGCAACGCCGGTCGGCTTCACCATCACCGTCGACGCCGAATGCATCGAGGTGAGGGGACCGCGGGCCAAGTTCGCCGTGAGGGCGCATGACGGCATCGATGAGATCGGCTCAGGTATCCATGAGCGGTTCATCGTGAGCTGGGACCGCTTCAACAAGTCCGTCGCCGCCAAGGCCGCCAAGGCCAACGCCGAGGTTGACGCGTGATGGCCGAAATCGAAGCCCGCGCTCAGGATCCCGAGTCGGAGACCGGCAAGCGGGACGGCGACGACCGTAAGTTCACCATCAATTTCGGACCGCAGCACCCTGCCGCGCATGGCGTGTTGCGCCTCGTGCTCGAGCTCGACGGCGAGATCGTCGAACGCGTCGATCCGCATATCGGGCTGTTGCATCGCGGCACCGAGAAGCTGATCGAGTACAAGACCTATCTTCAGGCGCTGCCCTATTTCGACCGCCTCGATTACGTGGCGCCGATGAACCAGGAGCACGCCTTCTGCCTGGCGGCGGAGCGCCTGCTGGGGGTGACCGTGCCGCGGCGCGGCCAGCTCATCCGCGTGCTCTATTCCGAGATCGGGCGCATCCTTTCGCATCTCCTCAACGTCACCACCCAGGCGCTCGACGTCGGCGCGCTCACGCCTCCGCTGTGGGGCTTCGAGGAGCGCGAGAAGCTCATGGTGTTCTACGAGCGGGCAAGCGGCAGCCGCATGCATGCGGCCTATATCCGCCCTGGCGGCGTGCACCAGGACCTGCCGCCGGAGCTCGTCGCCGACATCTACGCCTTCTGCGATCCCTTCCTCAAAGTGTGCGACGAC
>DASUZQ010000333.1:0-2238 GCA_036376815.1 Methyloceanibacter sp.
AACCCTTGACGATAAGAGAATCGGCCTGATACAACGCGCGAACTTTCGCGGCAGGCGGTAGCCCTTCACGCCGCGGGCTAGACGCTGCCGGACTAACCGGGTCACATTCGGGCACACGATCTTGGGGGCCTGCCCTCCAAGATCCTCTGATTTAAGGGGCTGAAGGTCGCGCTCACCCGCGCTTCAGCCTCAGGTGTTGTGGGCCTCCGGCCCTTGGAATGGTTGTGGGCCATTGGCCCTTGGAAGAGAGATTGGACGAAGGCCGTAGATGCCGACGATACAACAGCTGATCCGCAAGCCCCGCCGCCAGCCGGGGAAGCGGAACAAAGTCCCGGCCATGCAGGCCAACCCGCAGAAGCGCGGGGTGTGCACGCGCGTCTACACCACGACGCCGAAGAAGCCGAACTCGGCCCTGCGCAAGGTCGCGCGCGTGCGCCTGACCAACGGGTTGGAAGTGACGAGCTATATCCCTGGCGAGGGGCATAACCTCCAGGAGCACTCGGTGGTCCTGATCCGGGGTGGCCGCGTCAAGGACCTGCCTGGCGTGCGCTATCACATTATTCGCGGCGTGCTCGACACCCAAGGCGTAAGCGATCGCCGCCAGCGGCGCTCGAAATACGGCGCCAAGCGGCCGAAGTGACCTCTTAGGAACACACGGAGGTCACTCGGGCCAAGCCAAAGCAGGCCGGGGACCTTCGCAGGAAGGATCAAGGAACGAAACTATGTCCCGGCGGCGCAAGGCAGATAAGCGCGACATCATCCCCGATCCCAAGTTCGGGGACGTGGTGCTGACCAAGTTCATGAACAGCATCATGCAGGAAGGCAAGAAGTCGGTCGCCGAGCGGATCGTCTATGGCGCACTCGACCAGATGGAGAAGAAGACCAAGCAGAACCCGGTCGATCTGTTCCACGAAGCCCTGCGCAATGTGATGCCTGCGCTTGAGGTGCGCTCCCGCCGCGTCGGCGGCGCCACCTATCAGGTCCCGGTCGAGGTCCGCTCCGATCGCCGGCAGGCGCTCGCCATCCGCTGGATCATCTCCTCGGCGCGCGGCCGCAACGAGAACACCATGGTCGAGCGGCTCTCCGGCGAGCTGCTCGATGCCGCCAACAATCGCGGGACTGCCGTGAAGAAGCGCGAGGACACCCACCGCATGGCGGAGGCGAACCGCGCCTTCTCGCATTACCGCTGGTAACGAGTTTCAAGGATCTTTTGAGATGCCCCGAGCTACCCCACTCCAGGACTACCGCAACATCGGGATCATGGCGCATATCGACGCCGGCAAGACCACGACCACCGAGCGCGTCCTCTATTACACCGGCAAGAGCCACAAGATCGGCGAAGTGCACGACGGCGCTGCCACCATGGACTGGATGGAGCAGGAGCAGGAGCGCGGCATCACCATCACGTCCGCGGCGACCACTGCCTACTGGAACGACAAGCGCATCAACATCATCGACACGCCCGGCCACGTTGATTTCACCATCGAGGTCGAGCGCTCTTTACGCGTGCTCGACGGCGCGGTGGCGCTGCTTGATGCAAACCAGGGCGTGGAGCCGCAGACCGAGACGGTGTGGCGGCAGGCGGACAAATACGGCGTGCCGCGCATGGTGTTCGTCAACAAGATGGACAAGATCGGCGCCGACTTCTTCGTCTCGGTGCAGATGGTGCGGGACCGGCTTGGGGCCAACCCGATCGTCATTCAGCTGCCGCTCGGCGCGGAGAACAAATTCAAGGGCATCACCGACCTCGTACGCATGAAGTCGGTGGTCTGGGACGACGAGGCCTTGGGCGCCAAGTTCCATGACGAGGAGATCCCCGCCGATCTCATCGATCAGGCTAAGGAATATCACGAGAAGCTCGTTGAGCAGGCGGTCGAGCTCGACGAGGGGGCCATGGAGGCCTATCTCGAGGGCAAGCATCCAAGCGAGGAGACCCTCAAGGCGCTGATCCGCAAAGGCACCATCGGCAACGTTTTCGTGCCGATCTTGTGCGGCTCTGCCTTCAAGAATAAGGGCGTGCAGCCGATGCTCGACGCCGTGGTCGACTATCTGCCGTCGCCGCTCGACGTGCCGCCGATGAAGGGCATCGACTTCAAGACCGGCGACGAGGTAACCCGCGCGCCGTCCGACACCGAGCCTCTCTCCATGCTTGCCTTCAAGATCATGAACGATCCCTTCGTGGGATCGCTTACTTTCTGCCGCATCTATTCCGGCAAGGTGGAGACCGGCACGACCCTG
>DASUZQ010000334.1:0-2875 GCA_036376815.1 Methyloceanibacter sp.
GGTCGGCGATCCGGTAAGGGTGCCTGAGGACGCCGATTCGGCCGCGCTCGAGGCCGCCCGCATCGCCGTCGAGCGCGGCCTCAATCAAGCGACCGCGCGCGCCTACGAACTTGCCGGGGCCACCGATCCGTTGTTACCAGCAGTACAAGTCAAGGATGCCCCCAAGCCGGCCTTCGCGCTTCGTGCCTATCGCGCGCTGACGCGCTATGCCGCGCCCGTCGCGCCGCTACTGCTTGCCTGGCGTACGCGGATCGGCAAGGAGGAGCCGGCGCGCCGGCCTGAGCGTTACGGCGAGGCGAGCTTGCCGCGCCCATCCGGCTTCCTCGTGTGGTTCCATGCCGCGAGCGTCGGCGAGGCCAATGCCGTGCTGCCGGTGATCGATGCGATCGCCGTCGAGCATCCGGAGATCGGCCTGCTGCTCACCACCGGCACGGTGACCTCGGCGAAGCTCGCGCGGGCGCGGCTGCCGAAGGGCGCAGTGCACCAATATGTGCCGCTCGACAATCAGGACTATGTGCGCCGCTTCCTCAAGCATTGGCAGCCGGACCTGGCGGTGTTCGTCGAATCGGAAATCTGGCCGAACCTCGTGCTGGAGACGAACGCGCTCAACGTTCCGCTCGTGCTGGTCAACGGCCGCATGTCGTTTCGCTCCTTCCGCCGCTGGCGCAACCGTCCAGGCTTGAGCCGTCCGCTGTTCTCGGCGTTCGGCCTGGTGCTTGCCCAGAACGAGCGCTTCGCCCAGCGCTTCACCGCGCTCGGCACGCCGCGCACTGTCGCGGTCGGCAACCTCAAGGCCGACGCGCCGCCGCCTCCGGTCGATTTGGCTGGACATAAGAAGCTTGCCGCAGCGCTTGCCGGCCGGACGGTGTGGCTCGCCGCAAGCACCCATCCTGGCGAAGACGACATCGCCGCGGTCGCGCATCTCGCCATGAAGAAGGCGCGTCCAGACCTCCTCACCGTGATCGTGCCCCGTCATCCGGAGCGAGGGCCGTTGATCGCGCGGCTGCTCGAGGGCGCGAACCTCAAAGTGGCGCTCCGCTCGGAAGGAAAGCTGCCGGAGGCCGGCACCGACATCTACATCGCCGACACCATCGGCGAGCTTGGGCTCTTCTATAACCTCGTGCCGGTGGCGCTGATCGGCGGCTCGCTCGTGCCGCATGGCGGGCAGAACCCGGTTGAGGCGATCAAGCTTGGCGCCGCGGTCATAACCGGCCCGCATTGGCGGAACTTCGCCGATGCCTATGAGGAGCTGTTGGCCTCGGGCGGCGCGGTGCAGGTGAGCGATGCGCAAAGCATCGCCACCACCGCGCTCCTTCTGCTTGAGAATGCGCAGGCGCGGGCGCGGATCATGTCCCACGCCGAGGGCGCTATCGCTCGCCTCGGCGGTGCCTTGCCGCGCACCATCAGCGAGCTTGAGCAATTCCTGCCGCCGAAGGCGACCCTGCAACATGCCTCTTAGGGCGCCATTCTGGTGGTATCGGAGGCCCGGCGTGCTGGCCTCGGCGCTTTCGCCCTTAGGCGCGATCTATGGGCGCATCGCCGAGCGCAAGGCAACCGAGGTCAAGCCCTACCGCTCGCGCCTTCCGGTGATCTGCATCGGCAATTTCACCGTTGGCGGCGGCGGCAAGACGCCGACGGCAATTGCCGTTGCCGAAGTGCTTAAGGAAGCGGGCGAGCGGCCGTGCTTCCTCACAAGGGGATACGGCGGCAAAGCGCAAGGTCCCGTGCTCGCGACCAAGGGCCAGAGCGCTGCCGAGATCGGCGACGAGACGCTGCTGTTGCTGGCCCATGCGCCGACCGTGGTGTCGGCAGACCGCGCGGCAGGCGCCAAGCTGATCGAGGGCACCGACGCCACCGTCATTGTCATGGACGACGGCTTCCAGAACCCGCAGCTCGCGAAGGATTTCAGCCTGATCGTGGTCGACTCTCAGGTCGGGCTCGGCAATGGGCTGGTGATGCCGGCCGGGCCTTTGCGGGCTCCGCTCGACAAGCAGATGCCGCGCGCCGATGCGCTGCTGCTGATCGGCGACGGTGGCAGGGCTGCCCCGCTCGCCAAAAGCTTCGAAACTGCCAACAAGCCGGTGCTGAAGGCGCGCATGGCACCGCGCGGCGATGCCCGCTGGCTCGGTATACTGCCGGTGATCGGCTTTGCCGGCATCGCCAACCCGAAGAAATTCTACGCCACGCTGTCGCAGAACGGCGCGCGGCTCACCGGCACGCGCTCCTTCGCCGACCATCACCCTTACACCGAGCGCCAGGCCGAGCGCTTGCTCAGGTGGGCGCGGGAATGGAACGCCATGCTGGTCACCACCGAGAAGGACTGGGTGCGGCTGCCTGAGGACGACGGCACGGCTTTGAGCGAGCTCAGGTTCCGCTCGCGCCCGCTCCTCATTGCCATCGAGTTCGGCGAGGGCAACAGGCTGAAGCGGCTTCTGGTCGAAGCCATCGAGAAGCGACGCGCTGCGTAACAAAAGGCGCGAAGCGCCTTCACCTCTCCCCTGCGGGAGAGGTCGCGACGAAGCTCTTAGCTTCGGCGCGGGTGAGGGGTTTGCGGAGTCAGTTCTGTTGGCGTTCGATCCCCCTCACCCTACCCTCTCCCGACAGGGTAGAGGGGGAGCGACCGGCAAGGCTCGTGTTACTAAGCAGCGGGCGTGGGGTGGGTCTCGCGGTAGCGCTTGAGCGAGGCAGCGGCGTCGGCATAGGCCTCCTGCAGTTCGACGCTCCAATAGCGCAGCTCATCGAGCGGGATGGTGCGGCCGGTCACGGCGCAGCGCACGAAGTCGCCGGGCGTCAGCACCTGCACCTCGCCGTCGAGATATTTGAGCTTGGCTTCGCCCTTGAAGCCAATGTTGCGTTCGAAACGGTTCATCAAGGC
>DASUZQ010000335.1:0-7454 GCA_036376815.1 Methyloceanibacter sp.
TGCCATATCGGGTGCACCCAATCGACATCGGCAAGGACCACCAGTTCCGTCCCGACTTTCTCGCCATCTCTCCCAACAACAAGATCCCGGCGATCATCGATACCGACAACGGGCTTCAGCTCATGGAGTCCGGGGCGATCCTGCTTTATCTCGCCGAGAAGACCGGCAAGCTTTGGCCGCAGGACTTCCCCACCAAATGGCGCGTGGTCGAATGGCTGATGTGGCAGATGGGCGGCCCCGGCCCGTTCCTCGGGCAAGTTCACCACTTCGTGAAGTTCAATCCGGGAAAGAGCGCTTACGCCGAGGAGCGCTACACCAAGGAAGCGCGCAGGCTGTGGAGCGTGCTCGACCGGCGGCTCGCCGAGCACGAATACGTGGCGGACGATTATTCCATTGCCGATATCGCTATCTGGCCTTGGATTTCGAGATTCGAGTGGCAAACCGTCACGTTCGACGACTATCCCAATGTCAAACGCTGGTACGTGGCGATCGCGGCGCGGCCGGCGGTGCAAAGGGCGTGGCATGTGCCCCCCCGTGATCGCGGCATTCCTATGCCTTGATTGACGCTTAGGCTGTAGCGGGACGGGCGGATCGTATGGCAGAATGCCGCGCGAAGCCCGCTCGTTGAGCGGGGCGCGGGTGATGGCCGGGTGGCTCGTCGATTTTGAAGCGGCGCGAAAACAGGAGGACATCATGACGCGCAAGTTCGGGGCTTCAATCAATCGCATCGCGGGGCTTTCAGCTTTGACGCTGGCGTTGCTGGCGATGGGTCTTTGGCCATCGCACGCGCAGGCGCAGGTCATCGAGCGTGGCGTGCAGGGCGGCGTGGTCGGCGCAA
Source organism: Methyloceanibacter sp. (assembly GCA_036376815.1). Classification (GTDB taxonomy): domain Bacteria; phylum Pseudomonadota; class Alphaproteobacteria; order Rhizobiales; family Methyloligellaceae; genus Methyloceanibacter. Next base: position 839 of record DASUZQ010000335.1, read on the forward strand.
TTATCGGCGGCATTGTCGGAGGCGGCAGGGGCGTTGGAACCGGCGCCGCCATCGGCGCCGGCGTCGGTCTCGTCACGGGCGCCGCGGAAGCCGATGCCAATGCCCGCGCCTATTATGATAGCCAATATTACGGAGCGCCGCCCCCGCCCGGCGGATCCGAGCTCGTCTACAGCATCCAGACGTCGCTGGCGCGGCTCGGCTACGATCCAGGCCCGGCCGACGGCCTCTATGGCGAGCGCACAGCAGATGCGATCAGTCAGTATCAGCATGCCAACCGTCTGCCAGTCGACGGCCGGCCCTCGCCGCAACTGCTCAACATCATGATCAGTCAGGGGGGCTAAAACCCGAGTCCTCAAATACAGTCGCCATTTCGCGCGCCTAGGCCTGTCTTGCGCCAAGGCGGCAGGACAGGTGGTGCGGTGACGAAACGCGAGTCAGATTTGTTGGAGCGGTTCCGATGAGTGGAGAGGGGTAATGCAGAAACAACTGATGATGATCGTCTGTGCTAGCGTGGGCATCGCGTTCTGTGCCACGGCAGCAATTTCCGCCGATGATGATTTGGTAGCGGCAGTGAAGGAGCGGCGGGATCTGATGAAGAAAACCGTGGCGCCGGCGGCCAAGCTCGGCGGCCAGATGGTCAAGGGCGTGAAGCCTTTCGACGCCGCGGAGGCCGCCAAGGCCATGAATGAGATCAGCGGCGTGCCGGATAAATATGTGACGCTGTTCCCCAAGGGAACCGAGCATGGCGGAGCCGCGGACAAGTTAATTCCAGATAAGGACGATCAAAGCGAAGCCAAACCGGAAATCTGGGAGAACTTCGACGACTTCAAGAAGATCGCCATGAAGCTCAAGGATGCAAGCGCCAAGGCGGCGGGCGCAGCCGCGCAGGGGAAGGGCACTTTCACCGCCGCGTTCAACGACATGACCAAGGTGTGCAAGGAGTGTCACGAAACCTATCGCGAGAAGCTGGAACAGTGACCGGTAGGGCGTGGTCGGCAAAATGACCACGGGCGTCCAGGGAGGAAACGCACGCAGAGCCTGGTGGTGGGCGCTGTTCGCCCTGGCCATCGCCGGAGCGATCGTCTTTTATTTATTGACCATGCCGAAGACGGTGCCGGCTTCCGAGCTGCCGGCGCATACCCCCGACGTTGCCAACGGCGAGTACATCTTCACGGCAGGCGGCTGTGCGGAGTGCCACGCCGAGCCTCTGGCCAAGTGCAAGGATACCAAGGTCAAGGACAAGACGCGCCTCGCGGGCGGACGCTGCCTGAAGACGGACTTCGGCGTGTTCAACGTGCCGAACATCTCTCCCGACAAGGAGACCGGTATCGGCAATTGGAGCACGCTCGACTTCGTCAACGCGATGAAGCGCGGAATAGGACCCGGCGGCGAGCACCTTTATCCGGCGTTTCCCTACACCTCGTATCAGCACATGACCTATGAGGATCTCATCGACCTCAAGGCCTATCTCGATACCTTGCCGGCAGTGAAGCATAAGACGCCGCCGCATGAGCTCGCCTTCCCCTACAACATCCGGCGGGGGCTCGGCCTTTGGCAGCTGCTTTATGTGGACGGAAAGACCTTCACGCCTGATACCAAGGCGAGTGACGAGCTCAATCGCGGGGCGTATCTCGTCGAGGGCCCGGGCCATTGCGGGGAGTGTCATTCGCCCCGGAATTCTCTCGGGGGAATCATTCGGAGCCAGGCCTTTGCCGGCGCCCGCAACCCCGAAGGCAAGGGCAAGATTCCGAACATCACGCCGAGCCATGACGGTCTTGGCGAGTGGAGTGCCGACGACATCACCTATCTGCTCGAGACCGGCAATACGCCGGACTTCGACGTGATCGGCGGCGTCATGGCGCCGGTGCAGGAGAATATGGCGAAGCTCAAGCCGGAAGATCGCTCGGCCATCGCTGCCTATCTGAAATCGCTGCCTCCGCTGCCGGACGCCGTGCCGAAGAAAAAGAAGGCAAACGGCGAGGACGAGGAGGAGAAGGAAGGAGACGGGAGCGGTGGCGAGACCTCTGACGGAGGCTCAAAGCAGCCTGACGGCGCGGAGCAGTAACTGACGAGTCGTTCCAATGCATAAGCGCAGCAAGGGCCGGGTTTATGGCAAGAGCCTTTCGACTGCGCTCGCTCTCTTCTTCTTTACGGCGATCAGCGCGCCGGCTGGCGCCGGCGAACTTTACGGCCTTGTGGTCGGCATCGACGACTATGTCGGCACTGCCAACGATCTCGATGGCGCCGCCAATGATGCCAACGACATCGCTAAATCGCTGACTGGGGCCGGCGCCAAAGAGGTGGTGCGCCTGATCAACGACGATGCAAATAAGGACCGCATCGTTGCCGCATGGGAAGGATTGGTGGCGAAGGCAAAGGCCGGCGACACCATCGTGTTTTCCTATGCCGGGCACGGCGGCCAGGAGCCCGAGCCGAAGGGGCGTCACGATGAGGCCGATGGGCTGAACGAGAATTTTCTGCTCGGCCGCTTTATCCCGGTCGGGCCAGCGACGCGCGAGCGCATTCTCGACGATGAGGTCTTCGGGTGGATGCAGGAGGCCGACAAGAAGGGCGTGAAGGTCGTGTTCGTCGCCGATTCTTGCCACTCAGGCGGCATGGAGCGGAGCGCCTCGGCTCCCGGCGTGCGCTTTCGCAAGATGGACACCCCCACCATTGCGGGCGATCAACTCAAGCTGCCGCCGCCGGAAGTCTCCAAGCTCACCGAGGACGACTTCGCCAATGTCACCTTCGTCGGCGCCGTCGCCGAGGACAAGCTAACGCCTGAGGTGACTATCGACGGCAAGAAACGCGGCGCCTTGAGTTGGGCCTTTGCCCGCGCGCTTGAAGGCCGGGCCGACAAAGACGGCGATGGGCAGGTGAGCGAGCTCGAATTGCTCGGCTATGTCGTGCCGGCGGTGCATGCCCAGGTCGAGAGCCAACAGACCCCGCAGGTATTGCCGCTCAGGGCCCGCTCGGTGCAGCTCATGACCTTGCGCGAGGCGAAGGCGCCTCTCCCGGCACCGGCAGGCTTGGATGAACTCAAGCTCAAGGTGGCGGTGGAGGGCGGCGACGGCGCGGCGTTCGCCGATCTGCCCTTCGTCACCGTCGTCGCCGACAAGACGGAGGCCGATCTCGTATGGTCGGTGCCGAAAGGAACCGTCGAGCATGTGGTCGGCGGGGTCGTTGCCGAGAAGGTGGACGCAACCGGCATCAAGGGCGTCGTCTCCAAATGGGCGGCGCTCAAATGGCTGAACCAACAGGCAGCGCTCGATCCGGTTGAAGCGAGCCTCGCCAGCGGCAATCAGCGCTACGCCATAGGCGATCTCGTCGACATCGAATTGCAGGGCGCGAAATACCCCCATCTCACCATGTTCAACCTTCCGCCGGACGGGCATGTCGAGTTCTTCATTCCCGACCCGCAGAAGCCGGCGGACTCCAGCAAGGACTGGAGCCGCGAGACGATTCACGAAAAGTTCAAGGTCGACAAGCCGCCTTATGGCGCCGAGCACATGGTGGCGATCTTCTCCAAGGATGAGCTGCCCGATCTCAATGCGGCGCTTCAATCGATGACGACGCCGCAGCGGTCGGAGGCCTTGCGCCCGGTGCTGGAGCAGGCCCTTTCCGGCAAGGACGTGCAGATCGGAATCATCGACATCTATACCGGGGCTGGAGGCTAGAATGCCTCGCTCCAGGCAGACCGGAGATTCGCGCCGCCGTTCATGCAGCGTTCAGTTGCAAGCGTCTATGCCAGACGCCATTGACTGCATTTCACGCAAATGGAGGTTTCCCATGACCTTGCGCAGGAACACTTCGATCGCGGCTTTCGCGTTTCTCGCGCTCGCCTGCGCCATGCTCAGCTCAAGCACGCCTTGGGCGGCCGAGCCGGCGCCTACCGTCGCTGCGGGTCCTGGGGAAAGCCCAAGTCCAGCCGATGCCGATACCGCTCCGGGCGACACCTCTAATACGGCTCCCGCTGCGGCGCCTGGCGAGGATCAGGCCTCCCCGCAAGGAAGCGAGCCAGGAAAGGATGCCGGCGCGCCAGGAGCGGAAGAAACGGCAGAGCCGAAAGAAGCCGCGCCGGAGGCTGAGCCTGCGGAGAAGGCGGAAGAGCCCGCGAAGGGCGAAGAGCAGGCCGCTCCCGCCAAGCCTGACGAGGCTGAAGGCAAGGACGAGAAAGAAGAGGCTGCCCCTGCCAAGGAAGAGGACAAGGGCAAGGAAGCTGCGGCTCCCGCCGAAGGCGAGGAAGCGAAAGCTGAGAGTTCGGCCGCGGCGGAGAAGGTCAAGGCCGGTGACATTCCGGTCCCCGCCGACCCGGTGGCCCAGGCGGCGTTTGAGGCGCTCGAGCAAAACTGCTCACGCTGCCATCAGGCCGGCCCCACCTTGAAACGCGAAAAGCCCGCCAAGAATTTCGGCAACATCCTGCATCTCGACGAGCTTGCCAAAGACCCGAATTTCATCCTTCCCGGCAATCCCGACGGCTCCAAGCTGTTCATCCAGATCGCCAAGAAGGAGATGCCCTACGATTGCTATCAGGATTTCGACTGCAAGCGAGAGCCGACGGAGCAGGAGATCAAAGCGATCTATGACTGGATCAAGAACCTCGGCGGATTTGCCGTCGCCGCCTGCACCGACCGTAAGCCGATCGACGAGGAAGCGATCGTGACCAAGATCGCGGCCGACCTCGACGAGCAGCAGGAGCATTTGCGCAAAGGCATGCGCTACATCACCCTCTCCAATCTGTACAACGCCTGCGCGCCTGAGACCGACATGGTGCGCTACCGGCAGGGGGTGGTGAAGCTGCTCAACAGCTTGAGCCGGGAGCCGGACGTCCTGAAGATGCGTACGATCGATCAGGAGCAGACGATCATCGCCTTCAATCTCGAGGACCTCGGCTGGACCGAGGCCGACTGGAACCGGATCATCAGCGCCTATCCTTACGCCATGAAGCCGGATGCGACGGTGTATCAGACGGTCACCACGCTCACCAACACCCCGCTCGCTTGGGTGCGCGGAGATTGGTTCGCCTTCACCGCATCGCGACCGCCGCTCTATTTCGATCTGCTCAAGCTGCCTGCGACTTTCGCCGAGCTCGAGAAGCAGGAGAATCTGGATATCAAGAGCGATATCGAGAAGTTTCTCGTCAAGCGCGCCGGCTTCCAGCATTCGGGTGTCTCCAAGCACAACCGGCTGATCGAGCGGCACGGCATCTCGACCGGGTATTTCTGGACCTCCTACGATTTCAAGGGAGACAGGCCGGAGCAGAGCCTGTTCGTGCACCCGCTCGGCCCGGATGGCGCCGATGCCTTCAAGCATGACGGTGGCGAAACCATCTTCAGCCTGCCGAACGGCTTCCAGGCCTACTACCTGAACAAAGCCACCGGCGAGCGTCTCGACAAGGGACCGACGGAAATCGTGCTCGACGACAGCCAGCTCGACCGCGCGGTGACGAACGGTATCTCCTGCATGGGGTGCCATAACCAGGGCATTCGCCAGGCATCGGACGAAATCCGTCAGCACGTGCTGAACGATCGCACCTTCTCCAAGGACGTGCGCACGAATGTCGAGGCGCTCTACCCGGAGCAGGCGGAGTTCAAGAGCGTGCTCGACGAGGACGCCGATCACTTCCGCGGTGCCATGAAGCGCGCCGGGCTCGACCCAGAGCTCGACTCACAGAAGGTCGGCGTCGAGAGCATCAACTTCCTGTCCAAGGCCTATGAGAAGGCCATCGATCTCCGGCTCGCCGCTGCCGAGTACGGCCTTGCGGTCGAGGCTTTTGCCCGCGGTTTGGAGGAGGCAGGCGGCGAAGCCGGCCAGCTCAAGCGCAGGCTCGAGCAGGGGGTCTTGCCACGCGAGATCCTCGAGGCTGACTTCAAGGACCTGATCGTCAAGGTCTCCGACAACGAGCCGATCGTGATCACCGCCGTTGCCGCGGCCGACGTGGCCAAGGTTGGCGGCAAGACCAAGGAGGAGGCGCACGACTTCGACCTCGCGCTCACCGCCGACAACACCGAATACAAGGTGGATGATCGTCCCGTCTTTACCATCAAGTCGGCGGAGGACTGCAACCTCACCCTCGTCAGCATCGATTCGAAAGGGGAAGGCGAGCCGTTGTTGCCCAACCGCTTCCAGCAGGACAATTTCCTGCCGGCCGGCAAGGAGCTGAAGTTCCCGAGCGCTGACGCTCCGTTCACGTACCGTGTCAGGGACGCTGAGGACGTGACGGTGGTTGCGGTGTGCAACGCCTCCGGCAAAGACGTCGACGGCATCAAGCACGACTTCAAGAAGAGAGACTTCACCGATCTTGGCAACTACCGCGACTTTATTACGCGGCAGATCGTGGTGGACGGTGCCAAGAAGATCGCCGAAGGCAAGAAGGCCGAAGAGACGGGCACGAAGGCGCCCGCGGCCGACATCACGTCCCGCGCGGCGATCAAGATTCATGTGAAATAGCCTAGAAATTAGGCGGTGAGGGTCTGAGCACCCTCGCCGCCGCCCGCGTCGGCTCGCTCCTGAAGCCTGACGCCGAATCTAGCGGTGGGTCCCTCGCGAAAACCGCTTTACAAGCCTGATCAGATTGCATACGTCACCACACCGCTCTGGCATTCGTGCACGAGGG
>DASUZQ010000336.1:0-2861 GCA_036376815.1 Methyloceanibacter sp.
GTGACAACAACGTCCCCTTCCTCGTGGCGCTTCCTTTCTCGACCATCGATTGGAGCCTCGAGGACGGGAGTGCCATCCCCATCGAGGAGCGCGGCGGCGACGAGGTGAAGTTTATGACCGGCAAGCTCAAGGACGGCACCATCGCCACGGTGCAGATCGCGCCGGACTGGAGCCAAGCCGCAAATTTCGGCTTCGACGTCACGCCGGCCCGCCTGATCACCGGCTTCATCACCGAGCGCGGCGTCACGCCGGCCACCCGCGACGGCCTCGCCACACTTTACCCGGAGCACGCCAGCAAGCGCGCCGCGTGAGATGGAATATCGAGAGCTGCTGACAGTCGCGCTCGACTTCGCCACGGCGATCGTTCTCGGCGCTCTCATCGGCATCGAGCGCGAAAAGCGCAAGGCCGAGGAGGAGGATTACGGCCATATCGCCGGCTTGCGGACCTTCATTCTGCTCGCGCTGCTCGGGGCGTCGGCGGGGTGGCTGTCGCGAACGTTCTCGACGCCCTGGATCCTAGCTGCCGCGCTTTTGATCGTCGGCGCCGTGGTCGTCGCCGGCTATTTCGTCACGGCGCGGTCGAGCCAAGACGGCAAAGGGCTGACCACCGAGGTCGCCGCGGTGGTCGTGTTCCTGCTCGGGGCCATGGTCATGCTCGGCTATTCGGCGCTCGCCATCGGCCTTGGCGTAGTCAACGCCGCCGTGCTCGCCTACAAGCAGCCGCTGCATGGCTTCGTGGAGAAGCTCGGCTGGGACGATGTCTATGCCGGCCTGCGGCTGCTGATCGCGACCTTCATCGCGCTGCCGCTCCTGCCAAACCAGCCGATCGATCCATGGGGGGCGCTCAACCCTTACAAATTGTGGCTGCTGGTGATCCTCATTTCGAGCTTGTCGCTGGTCGGCTACGTGCTGACGCGCCTGCTCGGTCCGAGCCGAGGCGTGGCGCTGACCGGATTGACCGGAGGTCTCGTGTCATCGACGGCGGTGACCTTGTCATTCTCTCGCGACGCCCGCGACCACCCGCAGATGGCAAATGCGCTCGCTTGCGGAATTCTGCTCGCCTGGGCCGTGATGTTCGTGCGCGTCCCCATCTTGGTGGCTGTCGTCAACCGCGCACTGCTCCCGCAATTGCTGGTCCCCTTCGTGGTCATGGCAGTCGTGGTTGCTGCCTTCGCGGCGTTTCTCTACTTCCGCGACGGCTCAGTCAAACGCGACGAGGCAAAGGGACATCTGGAGGTCAAGAACCCATTCAGCCTGATCGCGGCAGCGAGGTTCGCGGCTCTATTCGCCGTGGTTCTGCTCGCGGTCAAGATCGTGCAGGAGCACTTTCCTCCCGACGGCCTCTATGCCGTGGCGGCGCTTGCCGGCTTGACCGATGTCGACGCCATCACGCTCTCCATGGCCGAGTTCGCCAAGAGCGGCGAAGCCCGAGTGGCGGTGATCTCTATCGTGATCGCGGCCCTCTCCAATACTTTGGTGAAATGCGGCATGGCCTTTGCCGTAGCCGGCCTTGCACTCGGCAAACCGTTGCTGATGGCCACCGTCGCCACGCTGCTTGCCGGCCTCGCAGCTGCGCTTCTCATGTGAGCAACGCTCTGAGGTTGGGGCGCAGAGTCCGGCATCGATCACCTGGCGGTGATCCGCGACCGCGGCGAGGAAGCGAACAACGAGAGCGACTAGGCGAGAGCCACCGCAGCGGCGATGCCGAGCAGCGCGAAGGCTGCGGCCGGGATCAGCCAGAGCGAATAAGGCAGCTCCGCCTGGTGCTCTTCGGCTCCCAGCGATACCCCGTCATACTTCTCATGCCATTTCGGGCCAGGGCCGCGCATGTAGTGCAGCTCGGGCCGGTAGCTGTCGAAGAGTTTCCCCACTCCAAAAACTCCCTCGAAACATCAATGCCCGTCCGTAACTCGCTAGAATCCAGCCAAAGTTGTTGCAAATGGGTTTAGGACCGTGGCGAAAGCTGGGTCATTTTTTGGAGGCCCTGCCGCGAAGCCCTAGACAAAGGCAAACGCCCGGGCGGAATGCCCAGACTTAGGGCAACTCTCTGGACGTCATACCTCCCCCCCTGTGGGGAGGTCCGACGACGCCCTTCGGCGGCGTCGGGGTGGGGCCGAGCACATCACCCCACCCGGCGATCCCGGCAAGCCAGGCTCGCCACCCTCCCCATCAAGGGGAGGTATGAAAGTCGCGGCAGCGTCATCGCGCGGGCCTAATCGTTGCTCTTGCGTCTTGCCGCGAGGAGTGGAACAAGGCGAGCCATGCAAAGCCGATGGAATGACATCAGCGCGCTCGACGCCGTCGCGACTTATGCCGAGAAGGGCGTGAGCGAAGATCTTGCGCTCCGCGTCTACACCACGCGGCTCCTCGGCCGCGACCCGCTGCTCGTGCTGCACGGCGGCGGCAATACCTCGGTGAAGACCCGAGCCAAGGACGATCTTGGGGTTGAGCATGAGGTGATCGCGGTCAAGGGCTCCGGCTGGGACATGGCCGAGATCGAGCCGCAAGGCATGCCTGCCGTGAAGCTCGAGCCGCTGCGTCGCTTGCGCGCGCTTGCTGCGCTCTCAGACGAGGCCATGGTCAACGTGCAGCGTTTGAACCTGCTCGATGCGTCGGCGCCGAACCCTTCGGTCGAGACGCTGCTGCACGCCTTCCTGCCGCACAAATTCATCGACCACACCCATGCCGCGGCGGTGCTCTCGATCGTCGATCAGCCCGACGGCGAGGCGCTTGCCCGCGAAGTCTATGACGGGCGCATGGGCATCGTTCGCTACATCGCGCCTGGCTTCGGCCTCGCCAAAGCGGCCGCCGAGGTGTTCGAGCAAGACGAGAAGGTCGAAGGCCTGATCCTGCACAAGCAC
>DASUZQ010000337.1:0-3454 GCA_036376815.1 Methyloceanibacter sp.
AAGCCGAACCAGCGGAGGCTGCCGCCAAGCCCGAAGAACTGACAGCCGAAAAGCTCTTTGCCGACGAGGCCCTGAGCACACCGGAAGGCATCAAGCGCGCTCGTCAGATCCTGCTCGCTGCCAAGGAAGCAACCGAACTTCGCCAACGCAAGATGGACCGGTCGCACGTCAAGATTCGACGACGCGAGCAGGCCATCGGAGAGCGAGAGCAAGCGGCGGAGGCGAAGTCGGCTCGAGCCGACAAGTTCATTCAGGTTGGGCAGCAATTCATGCAGGGCATGGAGATCATCCGGGGCGCTCGCACGGCGGCGCCGGCCGAAATCATGGCCATGCTCGACAAGCTGGCCGGCGGTCGAGGGGACTCCGAGGCGGGTACGCGCCTCGCCGAGGAGATGCTCATCGCGGTGCATGCCGATGGGAAGGCGCCACCGGTGAGCCGCACCGAGAAGGAGCTTCGAGAGCGGGTCGAGGCATTGGCGCGCCAGCGCGAGGCGGACCTGGCGGCGAATCAAGCCGAGCGCGAGGCAATCGAGGAACGCGGCCTCAAAGGCAGTATTGCTCAGGGAACCAAAGCCCTGCGTTCCGTGGCGCTCAACGCGCAGGCCTACCCGTCGATCGCTGCCGCCGTTGCCGACCCCGAGTCGGACGTGGATGCCGACGGGGTGGTCAGTTATCTCACCGAGATGCTGGAGTCGCATTTCGAGGAGAACCGGGAGCCGCTTGACTGGAACACCGCGATCGGTATGCTGGAGGCCAAGCTTGCCCGGTTCTATGGGCAGCGACCCGCGCAAGCGGCGAACGGTTCCGGCCAACCGCAACGGCCGAGGACAGGCGCACCGAGAAGGGGCGCACCAACGACCGTTCTCCCCGCTAGCGCGGACACCTCAAGCGGAAGGGGCCGACCCCTGACGCACGAAGAGAGGCTGGACGAGCTGGCTCGCGACCCGAGTTTCTTCGAGGAGCTAGGCCCGGCCTTCAGTAGGCACGTCGGCATGCGTTGATTCGAGAGACCCACGGGCGCGCAACCCGTGAGGCTTTCTCTCGATGGCAAACGCAAACGCAACAAACAAGCTCAGTATCCTCCAGCGCATGTACGGCCCCGACATGGCCGAGCATGAATTCGACCGCGATCCTTACTCGCAGGAGATGAAAAAGGACACGGGCGGTTTCGGCGAAGGCCGTCATATCGTCGTCCGCACCTCGCAGATCGGCGGCTTCGGCCCCGACTTCTCGCGCGCCCTGGCAAACAAGAAGCCGGCCGGCGAAAAGCGATTCTTCGTCACCGAAAAGAAGCTCTACGGGCTCTTCGGCATCGACGGCCTGTTCATGCGCAAGGCGAAGGGCAAGCCGAACAGCCTCATCAAGGGCTTCGATGGCGAAATGCGCTCGGCTCTCCGTCGCTGCTACGCCGAGCTCGATCGCCAAATGTGGGGCGACGCGGGCGGCACGCTCGGTCAGCTCTCGGCATCCGTGACGCTCGCGAGCACGACGGTTCTTTTCCGTACGGCCAAGCAGCTGTTTGGCATCTACGGCACGAACGCACGCATCGCGTTCAGCTCGGACAACGGCACGGGCACTTCCCCGGCTGGTCTTCGCGGCCCGGCCCCCGATGTGCCGACGCTGCTCGATGTGGTCGGCGAATCGTGGGACGCGAACACGATGACCACGACCCAGCTCATCAACACGGTCCCCGGCGCTACCGTGAACGACTTCGTTTTCTTCGATGGCTACTACGCATCGGCGATGACGGGCAAGCGCGGCTGGAACCCGGTGACCGCACCGACGGCCGGCGATTCGTTCTTCGGCGTGGACCGCTCCACGTCACCGCAGCTGCTCTCTGGTTGGCGCGCGACGGCGCAAGCAAGCCGCGAGTTGACGGCCATCAATGCACTGACGCTCGCCGCTCAGGCTGGCGTCATGGCGAGCGGCCTGCGCATCTACGCAAACCTCATCGACTGGCAAGCGCTCGTCATCGAGCTCGGTGCCAAGTACCAGCGCCAACCGACCGACTCGAAGCAGGTCGCAGGCGCGAAGGGCATCGAGGTGTACGGCCCGAAGGGGACGGCCACCGTCTTCGGCTCAAACCTGGTCCCCGCCGGCAATGCGTGGCTCGGCGATCCGAAGTCCGACACGCTGCTTTCGGAAGGCCCGATCCCCGACGTGCTCGACGAGGACGGCCTCGGCAAGATCGTCCGCTCGCCGACGGACGACAGCTATGACACCCGCCTCGGCGGCTACGCAAACCCCATCCCCAACGACTCCCGCGGAGAACTCGGCCCGGGCGGCTGGGTCATCATCACCTGGTGAGCTGAGAGCCTAAGGAGCTACGACAATGAGCACCGTAACCAACACGATCAAGCGACTCGGCGCCCTCACCGGACCCGACGCGGATGCCCTCACGCCGCCCCTCGGCGAAGAGGTCATCTACGACATCACCGACCTGTACGCGGTCTTCCAGAAGCCCGCCGCCGACGCCATGGCCGCCGATACGACGGCCGCGACGAAGGGCAACGCGGTCAACGGCATCACCGGCTCGTTCACCAACCCGTACGACTTCGACCTGATGGTGATGGGTTTCACCATCTCGCCGAACGCTGCGCTCACGTCGAACGACACGAACTTCGCTACCATCAACATCCTGACCGATGACGCGGCTGACGCGGCGCCGGTAGCGGCGCTGGCGCTCAACACGACAACCACTGCGCCCGGCTCCGGTACTTGGGCGACGGACGTTCCGCAGATCGTCAACATCGGGCTCGGCGGCACGAAGGGCGTGCTCACGGCATCGGCGCAACGGCTCCGGGCAGGCGCGAACCTTTTCGTGAGCATCGGCAAAACGGCGGCTGGCGTCATCGTTCCGATCTGCACAATCACCGTTCGGCTCCGGAGGCTCTGAGATGGGACCGGCAAACCCAAGCTTCGGCAACGGCATCGAACGCCGACGCTGCCGGTTTTCGTTCCTGCCCCAGGGCGCGAGCGCGACGCCGTACACGCTCGCGGCGGGAACGCTGATCGGCGACGTTGGTTGGGTGTCGTCGGCGGCGCGCACCGGCGTCGGTCGCTACCGCATCGTGTTGACTACGCCGGTCATCAAGGGCTTCCCGCTGTTCCAGCTGGGCAGCGCCCTCGTTGCCGACGCCTTCATGAGAGTCCTCCAGGTCGGCAACGAAGGCGGCCCCAACAACTTCCTGGTGGACGTGGAGGCCGTTGTCGCTGGCGCTGTCACGGATCTGGCGGCGGACAACAACACCCGCGTTTTCTGCGACATCGAAGTGGAGCTGGCGAATCCATGAAGCCGGGTGGGCTCGCTCTGCTCATCGGCTCGCCCAAGAAGGGCATGGGCAAAGGCAAGCCCATGCCCGAGGACCCGGCGGAGCCCGACGCGGATGACGAGGGCGACGACATGGGCGGCGGAGCCGAAGAGCGAGCCGTGAGCGAGTTCTTCAAGAAGGGC
>DASUZQ010000338.1:0-6792 GCA_036376815.1 Methyloceanibacter sp.
GACCCTCCAGCTCTCCACCACCTGGGTCCTGCCGGAGAGCGGCGTCAGGCGCAAATATTGCGTGCTCGCGACGAGCGGCTCCGAATAGGCGTATTCGGTGGTGTGCTCCACTCTGATCAGCATCATGCTACGCGGCTCCCGCCACGGCCGCCGGAATCATCAGGAAATCTTCCTGGATCTGCTGACCAAGCGTGTTGTTCGACTCGATGAAGGAGGTGAGGAATTCATGCAGACCGGCGCGGAAGATACGGTCGATGCGGCCATATTTGAGCCGTGCATAGGTTTGGCCGGCCGACCTACGGCATTCCAGCTCCTTCTTGCCGGCGAGCTCGTCAAGCGTGCCGATCAGGTTCTGATAGCAATGGTGCAGCGAGCGCGGCATGTCCTCGCGCAGGATGAGCAGCTCGGCGATGCGCCATGGGTAGACGGTGTCGCGATAGACGTTGCGGTAGGCGCGAAAAGCCCCGACCGAGCGCAACAGCGCGCCCCATTGGTAATAGTCGATCAAGCCTCCGACCTCTTCGCCACGCGGCAGCAGCACGTGATATTTCACGTCGAGGATGCGCGCGGTGTTGTCGGCGCGCTCGATGAAGGTGCCGAGGCGGATGAAGCGGAAGGCGTCGTCATGCAGCATGGTGCCGAACACCACGCCGCGGAAGAGGTGCGAGCGCTCCTTCACCCAGTCGAAGAAATCGCGATAGCCCCAGCGCTTCAGCCCCTCGAAATCGAGATTCTGCACCTGGAGCCAGGTCGAGTTCAGACTTTCCCAGGCCTCGCTTGAGATGGCGGTGCGCTGGGCGCGGGCATTCTCCCGCGCCGAGTGGATCAAGGACCAGATGCTGCCGCCGTTCTCAGGCTCAAGCGCCACGTAGCGGATGATGGTCTCGTGGTTGAGGTCGTCGTAGAGCTCATGGAAGCGGCGCCCGGAGCCTGGGGCAATATCGAGGATCGGCTCGAAATGGAGCGCCTGCTTGTCGATGGACGAAGGCAACAGCGACATGCGGAAGCTGACATCGAGCATGCGCGCGGTGTTCTCAGCCCGCTCCATGCTGCGCGCCATCCAGAACAGATTCTCGGCGGTGCGGCTCAGCATCAGCTTCGCTCCAGCACCCAGGTGTCCTTGGTGCCGCCGCCCTGGCTCGAATTGACCACGAGCGAATCCTTGACCAGCGCCACCCGGGTGAGTCCGCCTGGAATGACGCTCGTCTCCTTGCCGGAGAGCACGAAGGGCCTGAGATCGACATGGCGCGGCACGATCTCGCCGTTGATCAGGGTGGGCGCCGTGGAGAGCGCGAGCGTCGGCTGGGCGATGTAATTGTCCGGGTTCTGCATCACCTTGAGCTTGTAGGCCTCGCGTTCCTCGGCAGTCGAGGCCGGCCCGATCAGCATGCCGTAGCCGCCGGAGCCTTGCACCTCCTTGACCACGAGATTGTGCAGATTGTTGAACACGTGCTGCCGCTGCTTTGGGTCGCGCAGCATATAGGTGAGCACGTTGTTGAGGATGGCGTGCTCGCCGAGATAGAACTCGATCATGCGCGGCACGTAGCAATACATCGCCTTGTCGTCGGCGACGCCGGTGCCGAGCGCGTTGGCAAGCGCCACCCTGCCCGACCTGACGGCCGACAGCAGGCCGGGTATGCCAAGCGCGGATTGGGGATTGAAGGCGAGCGGGTCCATGAAGGCGTCATCGACCCGGCGATAGATGACATCGACTTTGACGGGGCCTTCGGTGGTGCGCATCCACACATAACCGTCGCGTACGAACAGATCGCCGCCCTCGACGAGCTCGATGCCCATCTGCTCGGCGAGGAACACATGCTCGAAATAGGCGCTGTTGTAGCGGCCTGGCGTGAGCAGCACGACGACGGGAGCGTCATCGTCGCTCGGCGCCACGGCCCGCAAATTCTCCAACAGCCTCTCAGAGTAGTTGCCAACGGGCATGATCGATTGCCCGGCGAAGGCATCGGGAAAGAGCCGCATCATGATCTCGCGGTTCTCGAGCACATAGGAGACGCCGGAGGGCGTGCGTACATTGTCCTCGAGCACGAAGAAATCGCGCTCGCCGGTGCGCACGAGATCGATGCCGGCAATATGGGCGTAGACCCGATTGGGCGGTTCGACGCCGTGCATCTCGGGCCGGTAGGCCGGGTTGAGCAGCACGAATTCCGGCGGCACGAGACCGGCCTTGATGATCTCCTGGTCGTGATAGATGTCGTAGAGGAAGATGTTGATCGCCTTGACGCGCTGGACGCAGCCGCGCTGCACGAGCTCCCATTCGGCGCCGCCGAGAATGCGCGGGATGAGATCAAACGGGATCAGCCGCTCGGTCGAGCCGCCTTCGCCATAGACGGCGAAGGTGATGCCGAGCCGGCGGAACAGCTCCTCGGCCGCCGCCTGCTTGGTCACCAGGGACTCGATGGAGAGATCGTCGAGCAGCTCGGCGAAGTCGGCATAGGCCGGTCTCACCGTGCCGTCGGGCTCGCGCATCTCATCAAAAAATCGGCGGGAAGGTGCCGGCGCCTCGCGCACCCGCGCTTCCGCTATCTCAGTACTACGCAAGTCCGCCCTGTCCGGTTCTCGTGAGCGACCTCTACTCCCGCCTGGGTGCGCTTCTCATTTATGGTATGGCATTATCTTATGCCGATGCCGATTGGATAGGCAATGTCCTTGGACGCCTAATTCATAGGCAGGGCGCGGCGCGAAGGCTTCCTCGTTAATCACATGCTCGAAACAGCGCTGACCGCCTTCACGACCTTCTTCGCGGTGATCGGCCCGATCGATTCGGCGGTCCTCGTCGCGAGCCTCACGCCGAACGCCACCAAGCCCGAACGGCGGGCGATCTCGCTCAAAGCCGTGGCCATCGCCACGCTGATCGTGCTCGCCTTCGCCCTGTTCGGGCAGCCACTCCTCAATCAGCTTGGCGTGTCGCTGCCGGCGCTGCAGGTCGCTGGCGGCATCATCCTCTTGATCATCGCGCTCGACATGACGCTGTCGAAGCGCCCCTCGCCGGCGCGGCTCACGCTGAAAGAGAGCGAAGAGGCCGAGAGCAAGGCTGAAGCCCACGCCGAGATCACCGTGTTCCCGCTGGCCACCCCGCTGCTTGCAGGACCAGGCGCCATGACGAGCGCCATTGTGCTCGCTGCCGGCACCAAGGGGGATCCGAAGCTGCTCGTGGCAGTGGTGCTCGCCATTCTCGCCGTCATGCTGGTGACGCTCGTCTTTCTCCTGCTCGCCCAGGAAGTGCACGCTCTGATCGGGCTCACGGCGCGGAAGGTGATCGTGCGTGTGTTCGGCGTGCTGCTTGCTGCCATCGCCGTGCAGTCGATCTTCAACGGCATCACCGCGAGCCATATTTTCAGCTGATCAACCCCGCCGCTTTTCGCGCCGGCAAATTGTTATTCGGCTGGAGCCGGCGCGCCGCTTCCATGGGCGTGGGGCTTGGCTGCGAATTTGCGCACCACCACGTAGAACACCGGCGTAAACAGCAATCCGAACACGGTCACGCCGATCATGCCGTAGAACACGGCGGTGCCGAGCGACTGGCGCATCTCGGCGCCGGCGCCGGTGGCGATGACGAGAGGCAGCACGCCGAGGATGAAGGCGAACGAGGTCATGAGGATCGGGCGCAAGCGCACGCGGGCCGCCTCGGTCGCGGCCTGGAAGCGGTCCTCGCCATGCTCCTCGTTTTGCCGCGCGAACTCCACGATAAGAATCGCGTTCTTGGCGGCCAAGCCGATCAGCACGACGAAACCGATCTGGGCGAGAATGTTCACGTCCATGCCGCGAAGCAGGAGGCCGCTGATCGCGGCGAGCAGGCACATGGGCACGATAAGAATGACGGCGAGCGGCAGCGCCCAGCTTTCGTATTGCGCCGCGAGCAGCAGGAACACGAACACCACCGAGGCGGCGAACACGTAGATGGCCGTGTTGCCGGCGAGCTGCTCCTGGTAGGCGATCTCGGTCCAGGCCGCCGCGTAGCCAGCCGGCAGGAGCTGCGCCGCAATCTTGTCCATGGCGGCGAGGCCGTAACCGGTGGAAAAGCCGGGCAGCGTGCCGCCTTGCACGGCAGCCGACGGGAACAGATTGAAGTGCTCCACGCGATAGGGTCCGGTGATGTTGCTGAAGGCGGCAACCGAGCCGAGCGGCACCATCTGACCGTTGGCGTTGCGCGTCTTCAGCTGCGAGATGGCATGCAGGTCCTGGCGGAACTGGCCGTCGGCCTGCGCAGTGACACGGTAGGTGCGGCCGAGGAAATTGAAATCGTTCACATATTGCGAACCGAGATAGACTTCGAGCGTGGTGAACACGTCGTCGGTCCTGACCCCAAGCATCTCGGCGCGCACGCGGTCGATATCGGCCCAGATCTTCGGCGTGCGGGTGTTGAACGTGGTGAAGACATTGACCAGCCCCGGCGTCTGGTTGGCCGCGCCCATGACCGATTGGGCGACCCCCTCGAGCTGGACGAGATCGCCGCCATGGGTGTCCTGGATCTCGAGCTTGAACCCGCCTGTGGTGCCGATGCCGCGCACCGGCGGCGGCGACACGCTGATGATCAGCCCGTCCTGGATGGCGGCGAATTGCTTGTTGAGGTTGATGCTGATCACCTGCGCGGTGAGGCCCTCTTTGGCGCGCTCATCGAACGGCTTGAGCGGCGAGAAGATCACCGCTGAGTTCGGCGCGTTGGTGAAGGTGGCGCCGTCGAGGCCAACGATCGGCACGGTGTGGGCCACGCCTGGCGTGTTGAGCACGAGCTTGTTCACCCGCCGCGCCACCTCGTCGGTCCGCGCCAGCGACGCGCCTGGCGGGAGCTGGATGATGTTGATGAGATATCCCTGGTCCTGCTGCGGAATGAAGCCGGTCGGCGCCCGCGAAAATTCGTATCCGGTGAGCCCGATCAACCCGGCATAGATGATCACCATGATCAGCGACACGCGCACGAGCCTGCCGGTCAGCGCGCCATAGCGCGAGGACAGCCATTCGAAGGCACGGTTGAAGCCGCGGAAAAAGGCATTGATCGGCCGCACGAAAATGTTCTGGCGCTCAGGATGCGGCACATGCGGCTTGAACAGAAGCGCGCATAGCGCCGGGCTTAACGTCAGCGACACGATGAGCGAGATGACGGTCGAGGTGGCGATGGTGACGGCGAATTGGCGGAAAAACTGCCCGAGTATGCCGGTCAAGAACACCGACGGGATGAACACGGCGGTGAGCACGAGGGCGATGGCGATCAGCGCCCCGCCGACCTCCTCCATGGTCTTGTAGGCGGCATCGCGCGGACTGAGTCCTTCGCGAATGTTGCGCTCGACATTTTCCACCACGACGATGGCGTCGTCGACCACGATGCCGATGGCGAGGAGCAAGCCGAACAGCGAAAGATTGTTGAGCGAATAGCCGAGCGCCGAAAGCATGGCGAAGGTGCCGATCAACGACACCGGGATCGCCACGATGGGCACTATCGAGGCGCGCCAGGTCTGCAAGAACAGGATGATCACGACGACAACGAGGACCACAGCCTCGAACATGGTCTGGATCACGGCCTCAACCGATTGGGAGATGAACACAGTCGGGTTGTAGACGATGTCGTATTTGAGCCCGGCCGGGAAAGACTCAGACAGCGCCTTCATCGCGTCTTGGACTTGCGCCGCAGTGGCAAGTGCATTGGAGCCGGGACGCTGAAAGATGCCGAGCGGCACCGCCACTTTCTCATCGAGATAGCCGTTGCGGCCGTAGTCGGCGGCGCCAAGCTCAACCCTGCCGATGTCGTGGACCCGCACCACGCGTCCATCGCTGCCGGACTTGACGATGATGTTGCCGAAAGCCTCGGTGTCGGAGAGGCGGCCTTGCGTCTCGACGTTGAGCTGAAAAGCTCCAGGCACCGGCACCGGCGGCTGATTGATCACCCCCGCAGCGACCTGCACGTTCTGGCCGCGGAGCGCCGCGACCACATCGCCTGCGGTCAGGTTGCGAATGGCGAGCTTCTCCGGATCGAGCCAGATGCGCATCGAGTAGTCGCGGGCGCCGAAGATGGTGACGTTGCCGACACCGTCGATGCGCGACAGCACGTCCTTCACGTGCAAGGTGGCGTAGTTGGAAATATAGAGCTGGTCGCGGGTGCCGTCGGGCGAGAAGAGATGGATCACAAGCATCAAGTCCGGCGACTGCTTGGTCACCGTCACCCCGATGGCGCGCACCTCCTCAGGCAGCCGCGGCTGGGCGATGGCGACGCGGTTCTGCACCAGCACCTGCGCGGTATCGAGGTCGGTGCCGAGCTTGAAGGTGACCGCGAGCGACATGTTGCCGTCGCCGGTCGATTGCGAGGTCATGTACAGCATGTTGTCGACGCCGTTGACCTCCTGCTCGATGGGGGTGGCAACGGTTTTGGCTACGATCTCGGCCGAGGCCCCTGGATACTGGGCGGTGACTGAAATCGACGGCGGCGCAATGTCCGGGTATTGCGCGACCGGCAGGGCGAAATAGGCGACGCCGCCGACGAGCGTGATGATGATGGAAATGACGGCAGCGAAGATCGGCCTGTCGATGAAGAAATGCGAGATGTTCATATCGCCCCGGCCACGATCAGTTCGGCTTCGGCACGGCAGTCGCCTCGGTCGTGCTCTGCTCGGGCGTGACCTTCTGCCCTGGACGCGCGCGCAACAGCCCGACCACGATCACGTTGTCGTCCTTGGTGATCCCGCTCCTGACGATGCGCAGATTGCCGTCGACCACCGGACCGAGCTCGACCGGCTTAGGCACCACGGTCCCGTCCGGCGCCACGGTAAACAGGAGCTTGGT
>DASUZQ010000339.1:0-2835 GCA_036376815.1 Methyloceanibacter sp.
CTTCGCCGCCGAGTTGAGCTCGCGCCAGGTGCCCCGGCTCATGCTGTGGGATCCCGAAGTCTATCAGGCGAAGCAGCAGGACCGCATGCTGTTCAACGGCGTGCTGCTCGGCATCACCGGGCTGCTCGCCATTTTCCTCACGGCGATCTTCGCCGCCAATCACCGGGCCATCTTCCCGGCGACTGCGCTCGTGGCCTGGGCGGCTCTCGCCTATTTCTGCGTGGATTTCGGCTTTTGGAGCAAGCTGTTTCCGGTCAATGCGGATCATGCTGCCGTCTACCGCGCCGCGGCCGAAGCGGCATTGGCGGCGAGCTTCGTGCTGTTCCTCTACGTCTTCCTGCGCATCGGCATGTGGCACGGCTGGATCAAGACCCTGTTCTGGTGCTGGATCGCCGCCCAGTTCGGTCTCGTCCTCTTCGCCGTCGTCGATCCGCGGCTCGCCTCGGGCCTTGCCCGCAGCTCGTTCCTCGGCATCGCCGCAATCGGCACCTGCCTCATCGCCTATCTTGCGCTACGCGGCCAGGACCGCGCGCTTCTGCTCATTCCGAGCTGGATGTTGCTCCTCGTATGGCTGTTCGGTGCTGCCATGATCGTGCTCGGCAAGCTGTCAGGCGACATCGTGGTGACGGGTCTTGCCGCCGGCCTCGTTCTTATCCTGGTGCTGCTCGGCTTCACCGTGACGCAGTTCGCCTTCCGCTCCACCGGCGGCGGCCCGCTCCAGCTCGGGCCGATCAGCCAGGTGCAGATGAAGTCGCTTGCCGTCGATGGCTCTGGCGCCGCCGTCTGGCAATGGAACGCCGCCAAGGATCAGATCACCGTCGACCAGGAGGTCGAGGAAACGCTCGGCGCGCCCCCAGGCACCCTCGACACCACCGTCGACCGCTTCCTCCAGCACATGCACGCCGCCGACCGCGAACGCTTCCGCCTGATGCTGTGGTCGCTGCAGGAAAACCAGGGCGGCGAGCTGCAAACCGAGTTCCGCTTGAAGCGCCAGGACGGCAGCTATCTGTGGTACGAGCTTCGCGCCCGCGCGGCGCCGAGCGACAATACCCGGCTCTTGCGCTGCGTCGGACTGATGCGCGACGTCACCAGCCTCAAGCGCTCGCATGAGCGGCTGATGCACGACGCCGTGCATGACAGCCTGACCAGCCTGCCCAACCGCGAGCTGTTCCTCGATCGCCTGCAAGGCGCCATCACCCGCGCCCGCGAAGGGCAGATGAACCGCCCCACGGTGATGTTCATCGACATCGACCGCTTCAAGAACGTGAACAAGAGCTTCGGCCTCGCCGTCGGCGACAGCATGTTGTTGACCCTTGGGCGCAGGCTCTCCCGCCATCTCAATCCGCAAGACACGCTCGCCCGTCTCGGCAGCGACCAGTTCGCCATTCTGATGATCTCGGAGACCGATCCGCGCCAGGTGGCCACTCTTGCCGAACGCGTGCGCCGCGCGCTGCGCACGCCGATGAAGATCGGCGGCAAGGAGATCGTGCTCACCGCCTCGATCGGCATCGTGGTCGACGACGGGGTGCAGCCGACGGCGCAAGATCTGTTGCGCGAGGGCGAGATCGCCATGCTCAGGGCCAAGCGCGCCGGCGCCGACCGCATCGAGATCTTCACCGCTTCGCTGCGCGGCGAGGCCGACAGCAGGCTGCCGCTCGAAAGCGAGCTCCGCAAGGCGCTCGAGAAGCGGCAGATCGCGGTGCTCTATCAGCCGATCACCCGCCTTGCCTCGAACCAGCTCGCAGGCTTCGAGGCACTGATCCGCTGGGACCATCCGACGCGCGGCCAGCTCAGCCCGGACGAGTTCGTGCCCATCGCCGAGGAGACCGGGCTGATCGGCGAGCTCGGCAGCTATGTTCTGGGCCAGGCCTTGGAGGAAGCGAGAGGCTGGCACAAAATGCTGCCGCGCGAGCGCGACCCGCTCTTCGTCAGCGTCAATGTGTCGAGCCGCCAGCTCTTCCGCCAGGATTTGGTCCAGGAGATCAGGTTGATCCTCGCCAAGGAAGCGGTGCCCAAGGGCACGCTCAAGCTCGAAATCACCGAGTCGCTGGTCATGGAGAACCCCGAGCGCGCCGTGGAGATCCTCACCTGGCTCAAGACCTTCGGCGCGAGCCTGGCGCTCGACGATTTCGGCACCGGCTACTGCTCGCTCTCTTATCTGCACCGCTTCCCATGCGACACCATCAAGGTCGACCGCTCGCTCGTGCGCGATTCAGGGCTCAACGGCTCGACGCCGATGATCCTGCGCTCGATCGTGGCGCTCTCTCACGAGCTTGGCAAAGAGGTGATCGCCGAGGGCGTGGAGACCGCGGAGGACGCCGCCTATTTGCGCTCGATCGGCTGCGAATTCGGCCAAGGCTTCTATTACGGGGAGCCGATGACGATTAAGGAGGTGGCTGACCTGTTGTCGGCGCTCGCGAGCCACCGCAAGCGCCAGCAGCGCGAAAGGTCGAAGGCGGCGGCGAGGGGCCATGCAGCACCTGCGCCGGTGGCGAGACCGGTGGCGCAAGCAGCGCCGCCGCGGCCGAAGCCTGCAGCCTCAGGCGTGTCCTGAATCGTTGACCAGGCGCCAGGGATCGATGCCGATCTTGCCGAGCGCGCGATTATATTTGCGGTCGACTTCCGGATCGAAAATCAGCTCTGGGTCGGCCGCGCAATGCAGCCAGCCATTGGCCTGGATCTCGCTTTCGAGCTGCCCAGGTGCCCACCCGGCATAGCCGAGCGCGAGCAGCGCCTTGTCGGGGCCGGTGCCCTTGGCGATGTCGCGCAAGATGTCGATGGTGGCCGTGAGGCACACGCTCTCGTCGATGGGCAGCGTGCTCTCGGCCTTGAAAT
>DASUZQ010000340.1:0-7665 GCA_036376815.1 Methyloceanibacter sp.
ACTTGGCGGCGCAATTCCGGGCTTCTTCGGCAGTGTGTCGCGAAGGTCGGGAGAGAGCCGAGAAACCTGCGACTAGGTGGCTGGGGCGCTAGGATTCGAACCTAGGATCACGGGACCAAAACCCGTTGCCTTACCGCTTGGCCACGCCCCAATGAAAGCCCTCTTCGCTGATAGGCTCGGCGCCCGGCGCCGGTTCCAGGCCAGCGCCATTATCTGCGACCAAGCGCGGCGGACCATAACCGCTCGCCTCCTTGGCCGCAATGTCGGAGCCGCACCCACGATATCGCCCGCGCCCGAGGCAATTTCCAGGTCGCCCGCTCATGCGCACCCCAGGCAGCCCTTGGTTGCGGGGCAGGAGGCGCTTGTCTATATACGTCGCTCCAGCCAGACGGAGTGTAGCGCAGCCTGGTAGCGCACCTGCTTCGGGAGCAGGGGGTCGGGAGTTCAAATCTCCCCACTCCGACCAGTCCTTCCCGCAATTGTTGGGCCCCGTGGCCGGCCGTCGCCGAGCCTCTCACCCCTGACGGCGGCGCTCCATCAATCGCCAGATCATCGGGGTGAAGATCAGCTGCATGGCGAGAGGCATCTTGCCGCC
Source organism: Methyloceanibacter sp. (assembly GCA_036376815.1). Taxonomy (GTDB): domain Bacteria; phylum Pseudomonadota; class Alphaproteobacteria; order Rhizobiales; family Methyloligellaceae; genus Methyloceanibacter. The sequence goes on from DASUZQ010000340.1 coordinate 596, forward strand.
GGGGCAGACGATGGTGTTGGCCCGCGTCATGAAGCTCTCCTTCAGCATCGTGAGCAGATAGGGAAAGTCGACGCCTCTCGGATCGCGGAAGCGGATGACCAGCATGCTTTCATCCTGGCTTGGGATATGCCGCGCGGTAAACGGGTTGGAGGTGTCGACGATCGGCACGCGCTGGAAATTGACCTGCGTCTCGGAAAACTGCGGGCAGATGTAATTTATGTAGTCCGGCATGCGGCGCAGGATGGTCTCGACAATCGCTTCCTGGGTTTGACCGCGCGCGCTCTTGTCGCGATGCATCTTTTGGATCCACTCGAGATTGATCGAGGGAACGATGCCGATGAGCAGGTCGGCATGGCGGCCGACATTCACCTTCTCGGTCTTCACCGCGCCATGCAGGCCTTCGTAAAACAGAACGTCGCTGCCTGAGGGAAGGTCCTCCCACGGCGTGAACATGCCGGCCTTCAGTCCATGGGGCTGCGCGTCCTCCTCGTTGTGCAGGTAGCGGCGCACCCTGCCGCGCCCACGTTCGCCGTATTCGCGAAAGAGCGCCTCCAATTCTTCGAAGAGATTGGCTTCAGGACCGAAATGACTGAAATTGGCGTAGCCCTGGCGCTGCTTCTCGATCATCTTCTCCTGCATGCTCTCCCGGTCGTAGCGGTGGAAGGCGTCGCCCTCAACGATCGCCGGGACCACGCCTTCGCGCCGGAAGATCTCCTCGAAAGTCGTCCGCACCGTGCTGGTCCCGGCGCCGGAAGAGCCGGTGATCACGATGATGGGGTGTTTGACCGACAACGAACCCAAGCCCCTCAGAAAGGTGCGCGTTTGCGTCTCAGGACTATACCCGGTTTCGGTGCTCCAGAAGGGTCGGGGCGGGCCGGGCCGCTTGCGCCGGAAGTCGATACCCGAGCAAAGGTTTCTAAACCCGCCGAGTAGACTTAAGTCTTTGCTTGCAAAGGCCACATTTTGCGCTCATTGGGCTTGCAGATTAAGGTTGAGTTGCGGGCGGCGCTGCCGTCACTATCGCGCTCCGCTAGGATCGCGCGAACTGGCCAGAAGCCTAAATCGAGACCATGTCGGCAGAGCTTGCCTTCAATCGAAGCGTTGACGTCGACTACGGTGTGGCCGAGGAGGTCGCCCCGCAGGTGCGCCGCATCGTCGCCAACAATCCTTCGCCCTACACCTTCCTCGGCACGAATACTTACCTCGTCGGCCGCGGCCGCGTCGCCGTCATCGATCCGGGGCCGGCCTGCGAGCAGCATCTCGCCGCCATCGTCGCCGCAACCCGCGGCGAGCGCGTCACCCATATCCTGATCACCCACAGCCATCGCGATCATTGCGACGGGGCGCGAGGGCTGCAGGCGCTGGTCGGCGGCGAGATCTTAAGCTTCGGACCGACCGGCACCGAGCGCGGCGCGGGCGCCCCAGGCCTCGGCGAGGCGTTCGTCGATCCCTCGTTCCGGCCAGACCGGACGCTTCAGGACGGCGACGTGGTGAAGGCCGGCGGCGTCGCCCTCGATGTTTTGCACACGCCAGGCCACGCGCCGGACCATCTCTGCTTTGCCCTCGTCGGCCAGCGCACCGTGTTCACCGGCGACCACGTGATGGGATGGAACACGACGGTCATCGCCCCGCCTGAGGGCAGCATGGCCAAGTTCCTCGCCTCGCTGGAGAAGCTCCTGCCGCGGCACGACAAAGTGTTCCTGCCGGCCCATGGCGGCCGCGTGCAAACGCCGCAGCGCGTGGTCAAGGCCTACATCATGCACCGGCAATGGCGCGAGCAGACGATCCTCACCTGCCTCGAAGACGGCGTCTCGACCATCCCGCGCATCGTCGCCAAGATCTACGGCGATCTCGACGCCGACCTGAAGGCTGCCGCGGCGCTCTCCGTGCTCGCCCATCTCGAGCACATGATCAGTCGGGGCTTAGTAAGGGAAACCGGCTCAAGGGACCGCGACGCTCAGCCGGAGGCTGGGACTGAGGCGGGTCTTGCGAGCGTCTATTCCGTTTCGCCCGGCGCTTCTTCACAGGCTTCTTGAGCTGCGGTGCCGTGGCCTTGGGCGCCGGCTCGGCCTGCTCCAGCCCGGTCTTCTCGCCCTTCTCCAGCGCAGACTTCACTTCCGCAAACAGCTCGCGGATATGCCCGGCATTGGCGCCGAGATCGTGCTTGCCGTAGCGCGACACCGAGCGGACATCGATGAAGGCATGGGCATCGTCGCCGGTGACGCGGATCAGCGCATCGTCGGTGTAACCCATGATCATGGTGCGGTCGGTGGCTTCGATGCGGCCGGGTTGATCTCCGTCGGGTGGCTCGCTCAACACGATGGTCCAACCAAGACGCTTCACCGCCTCGTGCACGATGTCGAAGGTCTCGGTCACCGAGCGCTCAAGCTCCATGGGGCGAATGTCGGGATAGGCCTTCTCGCGCTCCTCGGCGGCGGCGAGATCGGGTTCGACGATGCGATTGGCGTCGGCAGGCCGCATGGCGGCAAGCTGCTTGAACTCCATCGCCTGCCGCGTCGTCTGAATGTCGTTGAGCTGCGGCAGCAGGAAGTATTGCGAGAGAAAGAAGAGCGGCACGGCGAGCCCGACGAGCGCGATGGCGATACCGGTGAAGGCCTGCGCCGCGCCGATCTGTCCGCCGAACCAGATGCGGACGAGCCCGACCACCGCGACGATGATGGCGAGGAACAGGCCGCCGATGGAGACCGCCATCAGGTTCATCGCCGCGGGCGTCGCCAGCGTGCCGAAGCGGTGCAGGAGCACGGTCAGGATGAGCAGTTGGACGAAGAAGAGCGCCATGCGGCGCGCCCACAGCCCCTCATGCACCGTCTTCTGCAGATAGATCGCAACCACGCGTAAGCCCTCTTCCCGCTTATCCCGTCGCGCTTTGCCGGGTCACCATGCTTCACGGGGCCCTGGAGTCAACCCCTTCCCGCAACGATGGCGAGGCAGACGCTAAATCGAGGAAATGGCGGGTTTGTGGTGCACGTTGCTCAAGGGACGGCCACCTAAGCCTAACCAATCCTAAACTTCTGCCTGTGATCCTGCGGGGAAGCCCCCTCGCCCCGCGGCGAAGGTGCCGGCGTGAACAGGATCGGTTGGGGTACATGCCGTCTCGTCGGCGCGCGTTTCATGCGCCCACACTATTGCTCGCCTGCCTGGCGCTCACTCCGCTTGGCGGCTGCACCTATGAGCAGGAAGGGCCGCCCGACCTCCATTTCGAGAAATTCGACGCCAAGCCTCCGAAGCTCGACAAAGTGACGGTCTGCCATGCCTATGGCTGCAAGGAGCAGACACCCTTCACCTTCACGCAAGCCGACATCGCCGAGCTCTCCGCCTTGATGGCGCGGGTGCCGCGCACCGACAGCCCGGCCGACGAGCGCAGGGCCATCGCTTACGCCATTGCCTGGATGGAGCGGCGCGTGGCGCCGACCGTCGGCACCGCGTCCGACCGCGCCAGCATGGACTTTGGCGGCTCAGGCGATTCCACCCAGCAGGATTGCGTCGACGAGGCCACCAACACCACGAGCTATCTGCTCGTGCTCGAGCGCCACGGGCTCATCAAGCATCACGCGGTGGAGAGGCCCTTTGCCAAGGACAGCCTGACGCATTGGACGCATTGGGCGGCGGTGATCAGGGAGACCGACAACGGCGAGCGCTTCGCCATCGATTCGTCGGCGGGCGTCAATGGCGAAAACCCGACGGTGCAGGCCGCGGCAAGCTTCTACGTGCCGGACACTTATGCCGACCGCACGCCGCCGGAAACAGGCCTCGCCACTGCGGAAGCGCAAGCGCCGCGGCAAGGAAGCGATGGTCTCTCAGGCTTGCTCGAGCGCATGCAAGCGCTCGGCTACGCCGAAGAGCCTACAGGCTCGTCACGCTAGTTTCGGCAGGTTGGTTGAGGAGCTGGAGCGCGAGCTCGATCGGGCTGAACGAGCGGCGGTGATGGGTGCACACGCCGTGCTTCTTGATGGCCTGCGCGTGCTCGGGCGTGCCGTAGCCCTTGTTCTGTTCCCAGCCATAGCGGCGGTAGCGGCGCGCGAGCTTCACCATCAGGCGATCGCGGGTGACCTTGGCCACGATGGACGCCGCGGCGATGGAGACCGAGCGGCCGTCGCCGCCGACAAGTGCGTGCGCCTTGCAGGGGAATCGCTTCGGCACGATGTTGCCGTCGATCAACGCCGTGGCTGCCGGGGTCTGTAGCCCGCGATAGGCGGCGCGCATGCCCCACAAGGTCGCCTGCAAGATATTGTCGCGGTCGATGCGGCGGACCTGGCCGATGATGACCGACACACAAGCCGTGGCCATGATCTCGACATAACGGTCCTCGCGCGCTTCCGCGGTGAGCACCTTGGAGTCGTTGAGCCCCTCCGGGATGCGGTCGGGGTTGAGGATCACGGCGGCGACCACCACCGGTCCCGCCCAAGGCCCGCGGCCCGCCTCGTCGATGCCGACGATCGGCCCGTGCAATGCGTCCATCAGCTCCGCTTCGAGGTCGAAGGTCGGAACGGTGCGGACCGCTGCATTCCCCCGCGCGACTCCCATGGAGAGGAAGTGTTGCCATGAGGGCTCGCTTTGGCAACTCGCGACGTCGCCGCTGTGGAAAACCTCGATGTTGCTCGATTTGATCATTCTGAGCGTGGGGGCGCTTAGGCCCTGCAAACGCGCACAAAAAAGTCCCCCCGGCCAGGCCAGAGTGACTGCCAAATAATCCGTGAAGCCGCCTAAAGCAAGCGGAGCTGCTGGCCGGGAAGGACGGGCGGGGTGAACAGGTCGGTGCGAAGCTCTACCGACTCTTTATTGAAGCCGAGGCGCTCGCCGGCGATCTCGAATCTGCGGCCGATCATCCAGGCATAGGGCCCCTCGCCCACCATGCGCTCTCCCCATTTCGCGTCGTAGAGCTTGCCGCCGCGCGCCGAGCGCATCAGCGACAGAACGCGGTTGGCGCGGTCAGGGCAATTCGCCTTCAGCCATTCGGTGAACAGATCGCCGATCTCGAGCGGAAGCCTGAGCAGCACATAGCCTGCATTCCTCACGCCGGCGGCTGCGGAGCGCTCAAGGATCCGCTCCATCTCCATGTCGGTCAGGCCGGGAATGATCGGCGCCACCATGACGGAGGTCGGCACCCCCGCCTCGACCAGCTTGGCGACGGTCTCAAGCCGCTTGTCGGGCGTGCTCGCGCGGGGCTCCATGGCACGGGCAAGCTTGCGGTCGAGCGTGGTGACGGAGAGCGCAACCTTGACGAGACCGCGCTCGGCCATGGAGCGAAGCAGGTCGAGATCGCGCAGCACCAGCGCCGACTTGGTGACGATGCCGACCGGATGGTTGGCCGCCGACAGAACTTCCAGGATGCGCCGCATGATGCGATAGCGCCGCTCGATCGGCTGGTAGGGGTCCGTGTTGGTGCCGATGGCGATGGTGCGCGGACGATAGGAGGGGTCGGCGAGCTCGCGCTCGAGCGCGGCTCCGGCATTGGTCTTGGCGAACAGCTTGGTCTCGAAATCGAGCCCAGGCGACAGCCCGAGAAAGGCGTGGGTCGGCCGCGCGAAGCAGTAAATGCAGCCGTGCTCGCAGCCGCGATAGGGATTGATGGAGCGGTCGAAGCCGATATCGGGAGAGGAGTTGCGGGTGATGATGCCTCTCGCCGGGACCTCCTGGACTTCGGTGGTCAAAGCTTCCAACTCGCCGAGCGAGTCCCAGCCGTCATCGACCGGCTCGTAGGCGATCGGCTCGTAGCGGCCAGACCGGTTGGTCGCGGCCCCTCGGCCGTTGCGGCGGTCGGCAGCCACGCCCCCGATCTCCAGCGGGAAGCTCTCCGACTTTCCAGGCTTTCTCAACGCGATCGACATGGCCATGCATATAAAGACCCGATAAGAACAAATCAAGAACATCGTTGAGGATTGGCACGCGGGAATTGCCGGATTTCGGCCAAACGCTATAGTCCGCCTCCATGATTTCCGTGGTTATCCCCACCTACAACGCCGAGGCGACGCTCGGGCACACGCTTACGGCGCTGGTGCCGGCGGTGGTCGACGGCATCGTGCAGGAGGCGATCCTGGTGGATGGCGGGTCGACCGACGAGACCTGCGCCATTGCCGACGCGGCGGGAACGAGGCTGATCAGGACCAAACTCGGGCGCGGCACGCAGCTTCGCGCCGGTGCGGCGGCGGCGCGTGGCGATTGGCTCCTCTTTCTTCACGCCGACACGGTCCTCGAGCCTGGCTGGGCCGAGGAAGCAGAGGCCTTCATGGAGCGCGTGGCCAAGGGCCGTCGGGCGCCGGCCGCGGCCGCCTTCCGCTTTGCCCTTGACGATGACGGGACGCTGCCGCGCATGCTGGAATCGCTCGTGGCGCTCCGCTGCTTTCTGTTCGCGCTGCCTTACGGCGATCAGGGACTGCTCATCTCGCGCAGGCTTTATGGCGAGCTTGGCGGCTTCCGGCCGATTCCACTCATGGAGGATGTCGATCTCGTGCGCCGGCTCAAGCGGCGCCAGCTCGTGATGCTGCAATCGCGCGCGGTGACGAGCGGCATACGCTACCGCAGCGAAGGCTACCTGGCGCGAAGCCTGCGCAATCTCTCCTGCATGCTGCTCTATTTCCTCCGCGTGCCCACGCGCGTGCTCGCGCGGCTTTATGGGTAAGAGAAAAGCGCGCCGCCCTGCCCGCGCTGCATACGCCCCACGCCTCATCGTGATGGCCAAGAGTCCACATGCTGGACGCGTCAAGCGCCGGCTCGCGGCAAGCGTCGGCGCCATCTCCGCGACGAGATTTTACCGCTTGTGCCTTTCTCATACGCTGATGCGGCTTGCGCGCGATCCCCGCTGGCAAACCCTGCTCGCGCTGTCTCCCGACAGCGAGGTGGGCGCGCCGTTCTGGCCGCGGGGAATCGAATTGCTGCCGCAAGGCCATGGCGATCTCGGGGCGAGGATACAGCGCCTGTTCCGGAGGCTGCCGCCAGGGCCTGCGATCATCGTCGGCAGCGACATCCCGGCCATCAAGGCAAGCGACATTGCGTGCGCCTTTCGCCTGCTCGGCAATGCCGACGCGGTATTCGGGCGCGCGACCGACGGA
>DASUZQ010000341.1:0-5511 GCA_036376815.1 Methyloceanibacter sp.
GACGAGAGACGCCCGTCACAAATCCCGCAAAGGGAGGAACCGAGGCTGATGTCGACGCGCAGCTGGGCCTTCGTCGGTCTCTTGGTGCTCTCTCTCCTCGGCGCCGGCGCCGCTGCCGCCGCGGCCGAAGACCTGCCAAAACTCGGCGTCACGCTGCCCGCCACTTCCGTCTCGGGGCTCTCCTCAGGCGCCTATATGGCAGGGCAGATCGAGGTCGCCCACTCCAAGGACATCGTCGGCGCCGGCATCGTCGCCGGCGGGCCCTTCGCCTGTGCCGAGACCGCCTCCAGCGAGCTCTTCCCCTATTGGCCCATCGTGGTGTGGCAGAACGCCACGCAAGCCGCCAATTCCTGCATGAAGGACGACTGGGGCGCGCCGGACGCCGACAAGCTCGCCAAGCGCGCCAAGGATCTTGCCGAGGACGGCAAGATCGACGATCTCTCAGGCCTCGCCGACGACAAGGTCTATCTGTTCTCTGGCAACGAGGATCAGACCGTGGTCCGCTCCGTGGTCGAGGCAACCAAGATCTTCTATGAAGCTGCGGGCGTGCCTGAGGGAAGCGTCACCCTGGTCGAGAAAGAAGGAGGCCACGCCTTCCTGACCGAGACCGAAGGCACGGCTTGCGGCCTCTCCAAGGATCCTTATGTCAGCGATTGCGATTACGATCAGGCGAAGGCGATCCTCGAATGGATCTATGGCCAGCCCCTGGCTGATCCGACTACCAGTCCAAAGGGCAAGTTCATCACCTTCGACCAATCACCCTTCAACAATAGCGTCCCCAACGGGCTCGCCGCCGAGGGCGTCGTCTATGTCCCTCAGGATTGCGTAGACCATACAGGCTGCCGCTTGCACATCGCGTTGCATGGCTGCGACCAGGCGCGCGAGACCGTCGGCGACGCCTTCATCGAGAAGACCGGCTTTGCCCGCTACGCCGATACCAACCGGCTCGTCGTCCTGTTCCCGCAGATCGCCGGGAGTGTGATGGACCCGCATGGCTGCTGGGACTGGTGGGGCTACAGCGATATCGACTATCTCAGCAAGGACGCCCCGCAGATAAAGGCCGTGTGGGCCATGGCCGAGCGCCTGGCGATGCAGCCTTGAGGGAGCGTCCATCCATGGAGGCGCCGAGACAAAGCGGGCTCTACCGGCTCGCCAAGCGCCTCTCGCTCGGGCGGCTCGCGCGCTACTTCGCCCTTTGGGCGCGTTATCTGTTGCGCCGCGGCCAAGGCGCCCTTTCGACAACGCTCCTGAGGGAGCCGCCGAGCGGCATCGATGCGCAAGCTGCGGCGCTCGCCGCAGCGGACTTGGCGACCGCCAAGCGCATGACGGTTGCCTCGTGGTTTCCAATCGATCTCGTCAATGCCAGGCTGCACCGGGCGCTGCTCGCAAGCGTCGCCGGCGCCCGCGCCGATCTCGGGCTCACGCCCGAGATCCTCGATTGCATCGCGAGCCTCAAGAGCGCGGACGATCTAGCGGCCCGCGTCGAGGGCATGGTCGAGCAAGGCCGGTCCCCGCAAACCGTCAACACCGCTCTCTATGTCCTCCTGCTCAGGCGCCTCCCGGCCACGTCCGAGCTTGCCATGATCGCCTCGCGCCATCCGCGCCATGCCCTGATCGCCATTCAGTCCGGCGATGAGTATCGCAAGCAGGGCCGCAGGGCCCGCGTGGGCTGACCAGGGGGCCGCATGCTCTATATCGACGTCGGCAACACGCTCAGAGGCGGCCTCAGGACCGGCATCCAGCGCGTGGTGCGCTCGCTCAGTTACGAGCTTGCCGTCAATGCGTCGAAGGACACGCGGCTGATTGCGTTCGACGTGGTCGCCGGGCGCTATTTCGCGCTTGCCGACCCGGAGCTGATCCAATCGGCCGGCAGCTTGACCGACATCGGCCGCGAGCAGCGCATGTATTTCGACTTCGCTGACTTCGCCCAAGGCGACATCTTCTTCGAGCCAGATTCGAGCTGGACCGAGCCGCTCAACCGCGGCGCGCTGTTCCGGCGCCTCAAGGCGCAAGGCGTCATCGTCGTGGTGCTCAATCACGATGTCATCCCCGTCATCCTGCCGGAGGTCTGCCATCCGAACACGCTCGTCTCCTTCTGGGAGACCATCGCCGATCACCTGCAATATGCCGATTATGCGCTTGCCACCTCGGCCGGCGTCGCTCGCGACCTCGGCAGGGTGTCCGAGCGCGTCCTTGCCCGCTCGATGACCATGCGCGTGATCAAGCTCGGCGCCGATTTCGCCCCGCCTGGGAGCGCCGATGACGGCGACCCCTTCACCGCCTCGTTCCCCGAGCTTGCGCCTTTGCGCTTCCTGCTTTCGGTCGGGACCATCGAGCCGCGCAAGAACCACGCGATTCTGCTTGAGGCCTTCGACCGGCTTGAGGCCAAGGATGCTGGCCTCGTCATTGTCGGCCACAAAGGATGGATGGCTGACGACACGCTGGCGGCGCTCACCGGCCATCCCGACTTCGGCAAGCGCGTCTTCTGGTTGACCGCGCTCGACGACCAGGCGCTGCTTTCCCTCTACCGCCATGCCTATGCGTCGGTGCTGCCGTCGCAATACGAAGGCTACGGCCTCCCCGTGGTCGAGGCCCTGTCGCAAGGATGCGTCACCGTCGCCTCGGATGCGGGCTCTTTGCCCGAGGTGGCGGCTGGCCATGCGGTGTTCTTCCGCCGCGGCGACGGCGAAGCGCTTCATGCGATCCTCGACCGGCTCTATGGCGACCGCGACTATTACGCCCGGTTGAAAGCGTCGGCCAGGAGCTTCAGGCCGACGCCTTGGCGCGAGGCCGGCCGGACCGTCGCGGCGGCGATCGCCGACATCGGCTCGGGCGCGTCGCACGATTTCGCCGCGCCGTTGCGGCAGATGGTGTTCCTGTCGGTGCACGCTGAGAGGCTCGACCTCGCCCTGCAATCGGCGCGCGCCAATCTCGGCTTCATCGACCGCATCGTGGTTCTGACGAAGCCCGCCGCGCGCGAGGCCATCGCCGCAGTCGCCGCGCGGCACTTCCCCAAGGCGCTTGTCCTCACCGACGATGCGGTGGCCGGCGATCGGCTTCCCGCCGATCACCAGGCGCGCAACACCTGGCTGCGCAAGCGGCTCTACGCGCGCCCCGAGATCGAAGCGAACTTCCTTGCCACCGATGAGGACTCGCTCGCCCTCCGCCCGCTGACGCGCGCCTATTATCAGACAGACGACGTGCACACTGCCTATTCCTTCCAGGAGGATATCGGGACCTGGCTTGCCGGCTCGCCAACGGCGACGAGCTTCGACCGCGGCATGCGCAACGTGTGGAAGCTTCTCGCCGAAGCCGCTTACCCCGCGGGCGCCTATGCCAGCCACATGCCGCAGATCGTCAACAAGAGCCTTGTCAACGAGATCTTCGACCGGTTCGTGATCAGCCCCGATGGTCCCGCTTACGACGAGTGGTCGCTTTACTTCAACGTCGCCCAACAGCTTTATCCGCGCCATTTCGCGACCAAGCCTTATGGCGCGCTCGGTTGGCCGATGCGGCCAGGCGATTGGCTGCCTGAGTTCGAGCCTGTGGAGCCGGCCTTCGAAAATTATTATCCCCAAAATTATGAGAGCGCCGAGCGCGGCATGTTCGTCGGGCTAAACCCTCTCGGCGATCTCAAAGCGAAGATGAGCCGCAGCCGGGAGGCCCTGGCTGGAGCCCGCCGCGCCGAGATCAAGGGCGGCGGGGCGCATTCCCCAGGCCTGCTCGCCTTGATCGTCACGCCCGAGGCGCTGAAATTCGTGGGCTCCGGCACCATCCTTGCGGGAATGCGCAATGTGCGGCGCGTTCTCCTCGTCAACGGCTCCTCCGATGTCACTCCTGTGGCAGGCAAGCTTGATATGTTCGTCACCGAGCCGCGCGGCACGCCCGTCGCCGGCGAAAGCGTGCGCATAGGCGAAGTCTGTTGGATCCCGCTCTTGTCTCCCGACAAGCCTGGCCTTTATGCCCTCCGCTTCTTCGCCACGCTCGACAGCGGCGCGCGGCTGGAGGCGCGAGGCCTGTTGACCGTGGTCGCCGACGAGGAGCGCCCGTGACCGAGGCCGACGACATTCACCTCTCCGAGGCGCCTTTCGGCTCGGCCCTCTACGCCCAGGCTTTGCGCTTGCGCGAGGCGATCCTGCGCAAGCCTCTCGGCCTCACCCTCAGCGCGGAGGAATTGACCGACGATGCTCATCGCAGGCATTTCTGCGCCACCCTAAACGGCAGCGTGGTGGGCTCGGTGTCGTTCAAGCGGCTCGGCGCGCACACGCTGCAGCTCAAGCAGATGGCGGTGGCGGACGGCAAGCAGGGCGAAGGCATCGGCTCGCGGCTGCTTAGCTACGCCGAGGCTTGGGCGCGGCGCGGCGGCTATGGCATGATCATCCTCAATGCGCGCATTGGCGCTGAGGCGTTCTACCAGAAGCATGGATATACAATAGAGGGCGAGCCCTTCGACGAGAACACCATCCCGCATATCAGAATGACCAAGCGGACCTTAGGAGGGAAACGCATGAGCCTCGAAATTGGCGACAAGGCCCCGACTTTCAATCTGCCTGCCGACGGCGGCGGCAAGATTGCGTTGAAGGATCTCAAGGGCAAAAAGGTCGTGCTCTATTTCTATCCAAAGGACGACACCTCCGGCTGCACGGCCGAGGCGTGCGCCTTCCGCGACTCTCTCCCCGACTTTTCAAAGGTGAAGGCTGCGATCGTGGGCATCTCGCGCGACTCGGTCGAGAGCCACGACAAGTTCAAAAAGAAGTTCCACCTCACCTTCCCGCTCGTCTCGGATGAGGACGGCAAAGTGTGTGAGGCCTACGGCACCTGGGTGGAAAAGAGCATGTATGGGAGGAAGTATATGGGCATCGAACGCTCCACCTTCCTCATCGACGAGAAGGGCGTGATCCGCGGCATCTGGCGCAAAGTGAAAGTGCCTGGCCACGCCGAGGAACTGCTGAAGGCAGCTGAGGCGCTGAGCTAATGCAGATGCACAAAAGCCCTCCGCCATCGGCGGAGGGCTTGCGATGCTTTTTGCGAAGCGCCGAGCTTACCCGGGATGCTTCGATGAATAGTAGGCCTGCGCCTTGGCAAGATTCTCCTTCGGAGCCTTCATGAACTCGGCCATGGCCTCCTTATTGCCGAAGCAATAGGTCTTGCCCTGAAGCTGCGCATTGATCGAGCAGTCGGTCTGCGTGTCTTTACCGGCTGCGAGACTCATCGCGCACATGTTGCCGAACTCGCCGGATACGGCCCAAGCAGCCGTAGCCAGGCCAAGCAGGAATGCGCCCGCCACGGCGGGCATGATGTACCTCTTGAACATGGTAACCTCCTTGGTGGGCCTTTGGGGGGATTGGCCCGATACACTTTTAACGCTCCCACGCGGAGTTTTTGTAACGCTCCCATGTGCAATTTTACGTGACTTTCATTGCGCTGTTTTAGAACGCAATCCGCCCTAAACTCCAGGGTCGGGCGTTAGCCCCTGATCTGTTCGCTTCTTCGTAAAATTGTCGGGAATTT
>DASUZQ010000342.1:0-4235 GCA_036376815.1 Methyloceanibacter sp.
CCGCCCGCAGCCGCTTGACCGGCCGCGAGCGGTCTCGATGCGATCTCGCGGCGCTATTTGTTTGTCGCCAGAAAGGCGATGATGTCGGCCCGCGTACCGGCGTCGGGACCTCCCGGGAACGCGAGCGCCATCATCGAATCAGGAATCATGGCCTTGGGGTTGGTGATCCACTTGTCGATATTCTCTTCCGTCCAGACATAGCCTTCTTCGCCGAGCTTCTTCATGCCGGCTGAGTAGGTGGGGTAGTCGGCGATGCTGGCGGCCTTGCGCCCGACGATTCCGTTCAGCTCGGGCCCGACCAAATTCTTGGCGCCCGGACCGACTTGGTGACAGGTGGCACACAGCGCGGTCGTGAAGTCAGCCTTGCCCTTCTCGGCGTCACCAGCCGCCTGGGCCGACCCGCCAGCCACCATAAGCGCCGCCGCAGCGACGGCAACACGCACTACCTTCCTCATTCTCATACCTCCCTTAGACTGAGCCTGGCAGGGGTCTTGGCGCCCCGTTAGGACGTTGACCCCGAGGTCTGCTAGCCCTCGATGGACGGGAAAACTGTAACAGAAGCCACCAATTGTCGCGAAGCCACGAAATGCGGCATGATAACCCGGCAAATACTTGAGGAGTTCCCAGGGGTTCGGGGCATATTGCAGGGGCGCGGTCCCCATGCGAAACAAAGGTGGCGCTAAAGGGGGACCAAATCCAAGTGCGGTTGGACGGGCCACGCGTCCCTTGGAGCCATCATGTCTCTACTCACCTTGCCGAAGCCCGACGAGACGATCCTTCGCCGCCGCGACGAGATCATCCGGCAGCTTAAGAAGATCGTGCCCGATGCGGTGCTGATCACCGATGCCGAGGGCCGCCGCACCTTCGAGACCGATGCGCTCACCGCCTATCGTTGCATGCCGCTCGCTGTGGTGCTGCCCGGCAGCACCGAGGAGGTCAGCGCGATCCTGCGCTACTGCCACGACAACAAGATCAAGGTGGTGCCGCGCGGCGCCGGCACCTCCCTCTCGGGCGGCGCGCTGCCGCTCGAAGACTCCATCGTGCTCGGCATCAGCCGCATGACGCGCGTGCTTTCCATCGACGAAGCGAACCGCGCGGCCCGCGTCGAGGCCGGCATCACCAACATCGCCATCACCAACGCCGCCGCCGTGCACGGCTATTTCTACGCTCCTGACCCGTCGAGCCAGCTCGCCTGCACGCTTGCCGGCAACATCGCCATGAACTCCGGCGGCGCCCATTGCCTGAAATACGGCGTCACCGCCAACAACCTGCTCAGCGTTCGCATGGTGCTGATGAACGGCGAAATCATCGACATCGGCGGCGACTATCTCGATGCCCCCGGCTACGACTTCCTTGGGCTGATCACCGGCTCCGAGGGGCAGTTCGGCGTGGTCACCGAGGCAACCGTGCGCCTCCTGAAAGCGCCCGAGGGTGCGAGGCCCATGCTGCTCGGCTTCGATTCATCGGAAGCCGCCGGCGCTTGCGTCGCCGCCATCATCGCCGCCGGCATCGTGCCGGTGGCCATCGAGTTCATGGACAAGCCTGCGATCCAGGTGTGCGAGAATTTCGCCGGCGCCGGTTATCCGCTCGACGTCGAGGCCATGCTCATCGTCGAGGTTGAAGGCTCAAACGACGAGATCGACGCCCTGCTCGGGACCATTGCCGAGATTGCTGAGCGCTTTGCCCCGCGTGTGGTGCGGGTGAGCAAGAGCGCGGAGGAAAGCGTGTCGATCTGGAAGGGGCGGAAGGCTGCCTTCGGCGCCATCGGCCAATTGTCCGACTATTTCTGCATGGACGGCGTGATCCCGCTGTCCAAGCTCCCGGAGGCCTTGACCGAGGTTGGCGAGATCTGCCGCCGCCACAGGTTTCGCGTGGTCAATATCTTTCATGCTGGCGACGGCAATCTGCATCCCTTGATCCTTTACAACGCCAACGACCGGGCCGAGCTCGAGCGCGCCGAGATGTGCGGCGCCGAGATCCTCAAGCTTTGCGTCAAGCTCGGCGGCTGCCTGACCGGAGAGCACGGCGTCGGCATCGAGAAGCGCGAGCTGATGCGCGTGCAGTTCACCGCCGCCGACATCGCCCAGCAGATGCGGGTGAAGGGCGTGTTCGATCCCGACTGGCTGCTCAATCCGGCCAAGGTCTTTCCGCTCGAAGGGCGGGAGCGCCAGTGACCGGGAACCTGCGCCTCGGCTTCCACGCGCCAGCCACCTCGCGCGAGATCTCCGACCTGGTCGCCGAGGCGGCGCACGCGAAAATTCCGCTGGAAGTGAGGGGGCGCGGCTCCAAATACGAGGTCGGGCGCTTCATGCAGTCTGGCTCGGTGGTGAGCACCGAGCATCTCGTCGGCATCTCACTTTACGAGCCGAGCGAGCTCGTGCTGTCGGCCGCTGCCGGAACCCCGCTCGACGACATCCGCAACATTCTCGCCGAGCACGGCCAGCAGCTCGCCTTCGAGCCGATCGATCTCGGGCCGGTGCTCGGGACGCATCCCGGCCAATCTTCGATCGGCGGGGTGTTCGCCACCAACCTCTCAGGCAGCCGCCGCATCCAGGTTGGCGCCGCGCGCGACCATCTGCTCGGGGTTGCTTGCATCAACGGCTGGGGCGAGCCTTTCAAGTCGGGTGGCCGCGTTATGAAGAACGTCACCGGCTACGATCTGTGCAAGGCGGTGGCCGGCTCCTGGGGGACGCTTGCGGTGATGACCGAGGTCACCATGAAGGTGCTGCCGGTAGCGGCGGAGACGCGCACGCTGCTCTGCGTCGGGCTGCCTGACCAGACCGCCGTCGATGTGATGACGCTTTGCCTCGGCACGCCGTTCGAGGTCTCCGGCACCGTGCATCTGCAAGCCCCGCTCGCCGCCAAGCTGTCAGACCCTGACATCGCCAGGAGCGGCGCCGCGGTCACCGCCATCAGGGTGGAGAATTTTCCGAGCGCCGCGCGCTACCGCGTCGGGCGGCTGAAGGACCGGCTCGCCGCCTATTCGCCGGCCCTCGAGCTCGACAATGCGCGGAGCAGGGCCTTCTGGGAGGAGATCAGGACCTTGCGCGCCTTTGCCGGCTCTGACCGTCCGCTGTGGCGCATCTCGACCATCCCATCGCGCGCCGCCAAGCTCGTGGCCATCGTCGCCCGCACCCTCGACATCCGCGTCGCTTACGATTGGTCTGGCGGGCTGATCTGGCTCGAGACGCCGCCGACCTCCGACGCCGGCACCGTCGAGATCCGCCGCGCCATCGCCGAATTCGGCGGCCACGCCACGCTGATCCGCGCCGAGCGGGCGACGCGGGCAAGCGTCGAGGTGTTCCAGCCCCTCGACCCGCCGCTCGCGGCCTTGACCGCTAAGCTGAAAGCAGCCTTCGATCCAGCCGGCATTCTCAATCCAGGCCGCATGTATCCCGGAGTCTAGGCGCCATCATGCACACCAATTTCTCCCACGAGCAGCTCCAGGACCCGACCATCGCCCGCGCCGACGCCATGCTCAAGCGCTGCGTCCATTGCGGCTTCTGCACCGCCACCTGCCCGACCTATGTGCTGCTCGGCGATGAGCGCGATTCCCCACGCGGCCGCATCTACCTGATCAAGGAGATGTTCGAGCAGGGTGCCATCACCGCGCCGATCACCCACCATATCGACCGGTGCCTCTCCTGCCTCTCCTGCATGACCACCTGCCCGAGCGGGGTGGACTACATGCATCTCGTCGATCTCGCGCGCGTCCGCATCGAGCAAAAAGGACGCTCGCCGGGGCAACGCGCCACGCGCTGGCTTCTTGCCAAGGTGCTGCCGAGCCCGGCCCGCTTCCGCATCGCGCTGCTTTTTGGCTGGCTCGCCCGTCCGTTCCGCGGGCTGATATCGGCGCTCGGCATGAAGACCGGCGCCGCGGCGTTGGCGCTCGTGCCATCGCGCTTGCCGCCTCGGAGAACATCCAAGCACGAGCTGGTCGTTCGCCCGGCGGGAGAGCCGGTCAAGCGCGTGGCGCTGCTGCTCGGCTGCGTGCAGGAGGTGTTGCAGCCTTCCATCAACCGCGCCGCCATCAGCCTGCTCAAGCGCCATGGCGTCGAGGTGATGATGCCGAGCGGGGAGGCCTGCTGCGGCGCGCTGCAGCACCATCTCGGCCGCGAGAACGAGGCGCAAAAGGCGGCGCGTCGCAACGTCGATGCCTGGTCGAGCGCGCTCCGCGAAGGCCGCCTCGACGCCATTCTCACCACCGCTTCAGGCTGCGGCACCATGGTCAAGGA
>DASUZQ010000343.1:0-3575 GCA_036376815.1 Methyloceanibacter sp.
AGAAGCGGCCGGCCGCAAAGAAGGCTCCGGCGAGCAAGGCTGCCTAACCTGTCGTCGATGGCGACCCCGCGCCGCCGGGACTCGTATCCCCATTGCCGTCCTGCCCGGTCTTCTTTCCAGGCTTCTTGCCGGTTGGCTCTGCAGCGCCTTCGTCGTGCTGGGTCGCGTTACCCTTCGCTCCGCCGGTGTGGACCGACCGCCCCTCAAACGATGCCCCATTCTCGATCGAGAGAGATTGGTGGTGAATGTCGCCGATGACATGCGCCCGGGACTTGAGAATGACCTCGCCTCCTCTGATCGGACCCTCGATCGTTCCATCGACAACCACCTGATCGGCTGAAACCGCTCCCTTGACGAGAGCTCCGCGCGAGATGATGAGCGACTTGCCGTGCAATTCGCCCTCGATCTGTCCGTTGAGCTCGACCAGGCCCTCGGCGGTGACGCGTCCTTCAATCTTCAGTCCTTTGGCGATGACCGTTTTGCGTCTGGACCCGAACATGATCGCCTCCATGCATCCGAATTGCGCCTACCAACGGGAAAAGAAACCAGGGCTGTAAAAATCCGGAAGGCGCTCTTGCCTATAGCGCCTCGCGGGGCGTGACCAATTATCGCTTTGCGTCTGCCGCACGGCCGCGCTCGACGGTGCCGTTTGCTTCACCTTGCTTCGCTCGCGGCTGGCCTGCTTGATCTCGCGGTCGGCTTGCTTGACTTTTGGCGGCTCGACTTTGGCGGGTTCTTCGTTGGCCCAAACCAAGAAGTCGTCTCCCTCGGGTAGAATCGCCGAATCCACGCTCGTATCGGCGACGATCAGCGAAGACCCCGGCGTCAGCCTCTGCGAGATCTCACGGCGAACGTCGTCAGGGATCTCTAACCGGTCGAGCACTTTCGCCGCATCGTCTCCCTCCCAGCTGAACGCGACCCAGCGCGCTTTGCTGGCTCCCGGCGCGAACGGCAGCGCCGCATAGAAATGCGTGCCGAGGGGCTCGTTTGGCTTGCGAAAGGCAACGGGCACGTCGAACACGCGGCTGAAACCCTGCCTGACGAAGAGATGACCTTCGGGCGGCGTGGGCCGGCCGGCCGCCTCGTAGATCTTGTTCACGACCTCGTCGTTGAGCGCGCCATTTTCCGGTAACCCGCTGGTCCTCTGGAATTCCCTGATCGCCGCCGCAGTCGCCTTGCCGAAGGTGCCGTCGAAGTTTTGCGGCGTGAGATAGCCCATCGACGAAAGGATGTACTGCACCCCGATGAGCCGGTCGCGCGGGGTCCGGCGGGTCACCAGGATGCGCAGCGGTGCCGCCGCGACAGGGGCTTGAGCGGCAGTCGAAGTCGTCATCTCCGCCATTGTCATTGGAGCGTCGGCGTCCCTGGCGACGACAAGAGATAAAGACACGTAACCCGGTGCGGCCTCAAGCGCATCGTTCAAGCGATCCTCGCTCGTATGCGCCAAGGCCAAGCGGACAGGCGCGGGAAGCGGCTGGAAGAGATTGGGGTGCTCGATCGGTTTCGGCGCCAGCTGGTCGTTGGCGACGAGAACGTTCCCGCCGACCGCGGTCATCTGAAAAAGCTTGGGCGCGAACGAGAACGGCAGCCGGATGCAGCCGTGCGAAGCGGGGTAACCAGGCACGGCGCCGGCGTGCAGTGCAGTGCCTGAGCGGGTCAGCCGTTGCATCCAAGGCATCGGCGCGCCGCTATAGATGTTCGAGTGATGAAATCTCTGTTTCTCCAAAATGCTGAACACGCCGGGCTTGGTCTCGTGCCCCGGCATGCCGCTTGACACCTTCGAGCTCACGATGAGGTTCGTGCCGCGATAGACGTCGATCGTTTGGCGATTGAGAGAGACGCTGAGCAGGACAGGATCGTTTTGCGCGGGGCCAGCAGCGATGTGCTGCTTGGTGTCAGGCATGCGGGCAGCGACGCGTGCCGCGAGCAGAGGAACCTTGGTGCTGGGCGGCATCAGGGCCAGCTCAACGCCCTCCAAGGGGGCAACCGGCACGGCGGCGATCGCCTGGGCCGGCAGACTTTCAAGCAGCGGCAGCCGAGCAAAAGTTTTGAGGGCGGACAACACTGGCAGCGCGGCTGACGGCCTGACCGAGAACGTAAGCGGCAAGCGCGATCTCGCCGCTTCTCTCACGACGGTGAATTGTCGTGAGGTAAGCGCCGAGGGCGCAAGGGATTCCGTTTCGAACGTGCCCGCGCTGGCAAGGTTGATCTCCGGATTGGAGAGTCTCGCCGCGTACGCCATGGACCCGAGAGAGTCGTCTGCCGGTCTTTCCCGATCTGCCGCTCCGAGGTCGGAATTAACGCTGACCTGCTCGGCGGCTACTTGCCTCACATCGGCAAGCTCGGGGCGTTGCTGCGCAATACCAACCAGACCTGTTGCCGGCAGCGCCGCGAGCCCCGTGTATGCCGCCGGCTGGAGAGCGACAATGGTTGGAGTTTCATGAGCATCGCCTCGCGCAAAAAGCGTGACGTCGGGTCGATCGATTGTCCGCAGTGCCGTGAAAGCCGGCAATTGGGCGATCTTGAGCTCCGAGGGTCCGCGGTCGGTGCTCGAGAGAGGGCTTCGATTGCTCTCGCCTAACTGCCACCACGCAGCCGCCGCGAATGCCGTGATCCAAACGGACGCCGCGATCCAGAGCAGTGGCTTGAGGGAACGGGCTTTCGCGGGGGCTCGCACCACGAAGCTCGGCTCTAGCACCGGTGCAACGGGCGCTGTCTCGCCCCTCGCCGGCGACCACGCCACCGAGCCTTGCAGATGTTCCGGCAAGATGGTCGAAGCATCGCCAAGGCTTTGCTCGAGCTGTGAGCGCGTGAGATTCTTGGCGTTCTGCAGATTGGCGCCGCGCAAATTCGCTTCTGAGAGGTCGGCGCCGGCAAAATCGGCGTAGTCGAGCCGAGCATTGCGCAAGTTTGCGGCGCGGAGATTGGCCTCGCTCAGCCCTGCATGGGTGAGGTTCGCGCCAGCGAGATCGGCGGCTTCAAGATTTGCCGCCGCCAGGCTCGTGAAGCGCAGGCTCGCGCGGCGCAGGGAAAGTCCCGAGAGCTCGGCGCCGTCAAGATTGGCGTAGTCGAGGCAGGATGCGCTGAGATTGGCGCCTCTCAGATCGGCATGGTCGAGCCGCGCATGCGCAAGATCGGCGCCTGAGAGATCGGCAGCCGCAAGATCGGCAGTCGTCAGCGTAGCGAAACGCAATTCGGCGTCTCGCAGCAGCGCTGCCTTGAGATTGATGGGGCCGCCATGCGTCGGGCCCAATTGGCGCTCGCTTGCCTCAAGGGCGATACCGGCGAGGTTCGGAATAGCGGTGGGGTTTTTTTGCCGCCAAGCGTTCCACGCGCTGGGGCCGTTACGCAAAATCCCTGCATGCGAAGAAAGGGAAGACAACGCTACTCACCGACGTGCCGCTGCTGGTGAGACTAAGCTGAAACCATTACAGCAGAAACGGCGATGAAGCGAACTCCACGAAAAAAGCGATCGCGTGCCTTTCTCGCACCACGAGAAGATTCAAATTGCACCGGTACGCCCAGCCCGCTGCGCTACTTGGTAAGTTTCGCCTTGGCGAGCGAGGTGGCGGTCA
>DASUZQ010000344.1:0-6992 GCA_036376815.1 Methyloceanibacter sp.
CATCGACGACTATGTGGAGCTGATGAACAACCTCAACCTGCCCAACCCCAAGATGATGGACGTTGCCGTCCCCGCCAATATGCGCATCGGCTTGGCGCAGCAGATCGTCGCCGATCGCGGCTGGGCTCTGACCGCCGAGGATGTCAAGGCTGCGCTGGGCGATCAGGACGTTGCCCTGATCGACTTGCGCGAGGTGCAGGAGCGCAAGCGCGACGGTGTCATCCCAGGCTCAGTGCATGTGACCTATCCGAACGTGCGGGAGAGCCTCCAGGCTGACGGCCTGTTGCAGCAACTCGCGCGCTCTTCAGGCAAGCGCCTGATCTTTTATTGCTCCTTCGGCTTGCGGTCGGCCATGGCGGTCCAGGCGGCGCAAGCCGCCGGGCTCGAGCGCTCCCGCCATATCCACGGCGGCATTCAGGCCTGGAAAGAGGCCCAAGGACCGCTGGTCAGGTAGCTGGTTACGTCCTGTTACTTAGCCTTTTGCCTGGCATAGCTATCTACCAGCGCACGGACCATGCGCTGGTAAGGGACGCCAACCTTCTCGGCCTCGCGCTTGAAGAATTCAACGCTGCGGCGGCTCAAAGAGAGCGTCACTTTCACATTGTCCTCGCGAGGCACAAGCTCGCCAGGCGCCGGCAGGAAATCTTCAACGATCCTCAGCTTCCCGATCTCGCCCTTGCTGTACTTTCTTGTTCTCACGCTCATAGAAGGTCTTTCCTTTGCGCCAATAGCCAGCGCCGAAAATGCGAATGCGCTCCTCACGCCAAGTGAAGCGGACCGTCATCACTCCATCTCCGACCCAGCCGAAGCAATAATAACGCTGCTCCTATTGCTGTGTCCGAGGTCCTCCGCGATGACGCGGCGCTCGTCGAAGAAGGCAAACTGAGCCAGCTCGAAGGCAACGCCGTGCTTTTCCTGGTTGAGTCGGTTCTTCGCCTCGTCCCATTCGAAAGTCGGCACCGCCGTCATATGGTAATACTACCATACAAATATATGGCTAAATAGCTGCTAATCGCGATCGGACCGGCGCACGAATTCGTTCTGGGTGACCCTGCGGCGGCCTTCGGGGAGGCCGCAGGCCCGCTGCTCAGGTAACCGGAGAAGTCGTCACCCGCCGGTGCGCGGGCGGGTTAGTAGCCTCGGTAGTAGCCGCGCGGGGGCCGGTAATAGCCTTGCGGGCCGCCATAAGGCTGCTGCCGGAACCAGCCGCCGAACAGGCCCCGTCTCGGCCGATCGAAGCGCGGATCGTAGCCGGGCCCGGGCCCAAACCAGGGCGCGCCGTCGGCCTCGCCATAGCGAGGATAGGCCGGTTGCGTTGCCACCTGTGCCTCGCCGCCGGGTGTCGTCCCGGAGAGCACGACTTGCGTATTTTTGAGACCCGTCTCCTTGACAAGAGCGTACAGCGCGGTGGCGTTGGCGCGGGAGATGCGCACGCAACCGTGAGAGGCGGGCTTGCCGAGATTTCTCTCCTCGAGGGTACCGTGAATGGCATGCCCATCCTTCATATAAAAGATGGCATGCGGCATGGGCGCGTTGTCCCACTGCTTGCTGTACCAAATCTCGTTCATCGAACTCGCGGTATATGTTCCCGAGGGCGTGGAATAGCCGCGCTTTCCGGTCGAGACCGGCCAGGTGTATTTTTCGATGCCATCGACAAACACCGACATCTCCTGCCGGGACTTGTCGATATTGATCAGTATCTGCGAGCCGTTCCCGGCCGATTCACCGTCCAGCGGCGCGGCTGCCGATTTTGCTTTGGGCTGCGCGGGGGCAGGAGCGGGTTTGGGCTGCCCGGCCGCAGGCTGCTCGGCCGCCGCGTTGGGCTTGACCTCCGCGCTCGGGGGATTGCCGCCACTCTGCACACTCGGGGGATTGCCGCCAACCTCCGCACTCGGAGGATTTGAGGCCGGCTCGGCGCCCGCGGGCGACGCGAGCGCGAAAGCCAGAAAAGGCAGGACGATCAACCCATAAGGGTATCTGGCACGTCGGGGGAGGTCAAAGAGGCGCATGATGTTCCCTGGTTTTGCGCGAAACCAACGCTCGGCGATATTGAGATAGTAATGCATCAAGGCTGTAACAGGGCACCCCCCAACAATAAGTTTACCAGGCGTCGCCCTAATTCTGGTCCTCGGGCAGGCGCGGCAGGGGAAAGATCGGCACGCCCTCCTCGTCAAGCTCCTGCGCTTCCTGCGGCGTCGCCTCGCCATGAATGGCGCGGCCCGGCGCCTCGTCAAAATGGATCTTGCGAGCCTCCTCGGGGAATTTCGGCCCGACATAGTCGGAATTGGCGGTGAGCTCAGCGCGGAGCTTGCGCAGCATGGCATAGGACCTCGGTTGCTCCCCCGGCGCCGGCATGGGTGTCTCCGCGCGCCGCTTCGCCACATAGGGCGCCATCGGCGCCTTGTTCACCTGCGCACTGCCGCAAGCCGGGCAAAGAATAGCGTGTGCCTCGGCCTGCTCGTCATAGGTGTCGGCCGAGCCGAACCAGGCCTCGAACCCATGTCCTTCCTCGCAGATCAATGCGTAGCGGATCATGACGCCTCTCTCTTGGGCGGCAACTTCGCGCCCCCGATCTCAACCTCGAACTCGCGGCCATGCTTGAGCGAAGGAATCTTCGCCCGGGTTTCGGCTGAGAGGCCGAGATCGATATCGGCAAGGAGAATCTGGGGGTCCTCTCCGGCTTCTGCCAGCACTTCACCCCAAGGTGATACGACCATGCTGTGGCCGTAGGTGCTTCGGCCGTTCTCATGCAACCCGCCCTGGGCTGCGGCAAGGACGTAGGCGCCGGTCTCGATGGCGCGGGCGCGCAACAGCACCCGCCAATGCGCCTCGCCGGTCTGCTTGGTAAAGGCGGCAGGCACGGCGATGACATCGGCGCCGGCAGATGCGAGCGCCCGGTAAAGCGCGGGGAAGCGAAGGTCGTAGCAGATGCTCAAGCCGAGCCTCCCCCAGGGCAGGTCGGCAAGCACTGCCTTGTCGCCTGGGTCGAAATTGCGCGACTCGCGGTAGCTTTCGCCGCCGGCAAGATCGACGTCGAACATATGCAGCTTGTCGTAGCGCGCGGCGATCTCGCCTTGCGGGGTGACGAGGTAGGAGCGGTTGGCGACCTTGCCGGACGGAAGCTTCATGGCGAGCGAGCCGACATGCAGCCAGATGCCAAGCTCCTTGGCGAGCGCCTGAAGCTGCCGAAGCGGCTGGGAACGTTCCTCGGTGTCGATCGCCGACAGAAGCCGATCGGTCTCAAGCTCCATGATCGAGGTGTTCTCGGGCGTCTGCACGTAAACCGCGCCCTCCGCCGCGGCGCGGCGGATCAGCGCCTCGGCCATCTCCATGTTCGGCGCAATGGCGCGGCCCGACCGGAGTTGAATCAGGCCTGCGCGGAATGGGTTTGCGGCGGCCAAGATCATTCCCCGGGAACGGCGGCGAGAGGAGAGACTGGGGCCAACTCGACGAGCAGCGCATCGAGCTTCTCTGCCCGCTCGAGCTCGGCAAGCTCGTCATACCCGCCGATATGGGTGTCGTTGATGAAGATCTGCGGCACCGTGCGACGGCCTAACGCGCGCTCGATCATCTCCCGGCGCCGCTCCATGTCTTCGCTCACGTCGATCTCGGTGAAGGTCACTCCCTTCTTGCCAAGAAGATGCTTGGCGGCGCGGCAATAGCCGCAATAGGGCGTGGTGTAGAGGACAACTCTCGTCATCGAAGCTCCGCTGCTTCGGCCGTTCGGCCTTGTTTTGTTGCGGTAAGTAAGCGGGGCAGCAAGGAAATTCCAGCCTATAGCAGCAGCGCCGAAGGTTCCACGGCCCTGGCGAGTGCGAGGATATCGACCCGCGCCGCGCCTGCCCGCTTCAGCACCCTGGCGCAAGCCTCGGCGGTGGCACCTGTGGTGATCACGTCGTCGACCACGACGATGCGTTTCTCCCGCAACGCGCCCTTCGCCGCCGTCACCCGGAACGCCCCGGCGACGTTCTTGCGCCGCTGCGCCGCGGTGAGCCCAACTTGGGCTTGGGTACGCTTGACCCTTGCGAGGAGGAAGCAGTCGACGGGCACGCCGGTCAGTTTGCCGACCTCCTGGGCCAGCATCGCCGACTGGTTGAAGCGCCGCGACCAGAGCCTCGACCGGTAGAGCGGAACCGGCACGATCACGTCAGCGCCGGTGAGCAATTCGGCGCCGGCCGCCATCCATCGCCCGAATAGAGGCACGCCCTCATGGCGATCCCCATATTTGAAGCTCTGGATCAGGTGGCGCATGGTCGAGCAGTAGCGCGCCGCAGCCCGCGCGCGGTCGTAGACTGGTGGATCGGCGATTGCCGCGGCCGAAAGCGCAGGCTCGCCGGTATCGTAAGGCAACGGCACGCCGAGCCTTGAGCAGAGCGGAGGAACGATGAAATCGATTCCGGCCCAGCAGTCGCCGCACAAGAGCCCGTGGGCGCCGGCGCGCTTGCGGCAGGAGATGCAGACCGGCGGGAGGAGGAGGTCGGCGGCCAGCGTGAGTGCGCCGTGGAGAGCCTCGGCCGCCGAAAAGAGCCAAGGCCGCTCGGCAAGAACTCTTGAGGTGATCTCCGCCCCGTCGATCGCCATGGCAGGCATGATAGAGCGCGGACAGTGCCGATAAAAGGGGCGCGCATGCGCGATGAGTGAGGATCAAGAGCTTTTCGACCGCAGCCTGTTGCGCCGCCGCCGCGCGCGCTTTGCCGGCGAGACGGTAGAGCACGAGTTTCTGCTCTCCCACGTCGCGGCCGAGATTGCCGAGCGCATCGGGGCGATCTTGCGCGACTTTCCGCTGGCGCTCGACCTTGGCGCCTATCACGGCCTGCTCGGCCGCGCCGTGGCGGCTCTCCCCTCGGTCGGCGAGACGATCTACGCCGAAAGCGTGCCTGCGCTCGCCGCGCGTTGCCCGCGTCCTGCCGTCGTCTGCGATGAGGAGCTGCTGCCCTTCAAGGAGATGAGCCTTAGTCTCGTGGTCTCGGGCCTCGCGCTCCACCGCGTCAACGATCTCCCCGGCGCGCTCATCCAGATTCGCCGGAGCCTTCGCCCCGACGGGCTGTTCATGGGCGCGGCGCTTGGCAGCCGGTCGCTGCAGGAGCTTCGCCAGGTGCTGATCGAGGCCGAAGCCGAGCTGCATGGCGGGGCAAGCCCCCGCGTCGCGCCCTTCGCCGATGTGCGCGAGTACGGCGCGCTTCTCCAGCGCGCGGGCTTCGCGCTTCCGGTGACCGACGCCGAGCTTCTCACCGTAACCTATCCCTCCCCACGCGAGCTGATGCGCGAGATCAGGGCGCTCGGCGGCGGCAACGTCATGGCGGCGCGGCGGAAGGCGCCGCTGCCGCGCGGCACGCTCGAGCGCGCGGAGGAGATTTACGTCGCCCGTTACGGCACGGGCGACGGCAGAGTCACTGCGAGCTTCGAGATCGTCTATTTGATGGGCTGGGCCCCACACGAAAGCCAGCAAAAGCCTCTCGCGCCCGGGAGTGCGGCACGGCGTCTCGCCGACGCGCTTCACACCACCGAACATTCCGCCGGCGACAAGGCATCTTTCCCGGCGGCCACACGGCCAAAGAGCAAGCCTCGCTGACGCGACTTCGGCAACCGTTGACTCCGAGGGGACAGATGCTAGGGTCCGCGCCACGCGTGCAAAGGGGGTTTTTCGTAATCTGAGGCGGGGCAACTACGCGAAGGTGGTCGCGGCGCTAACGCCAGGCAGCCACCAGCTGGTGGATTGGACCGCGCCCAATCGCTATCCGGAAATTTTTGCCGCCGCCGCCGCGGCCGCACCTGACGCGCGCCGCATTCTCTCTTTCGGCTGCTCGACCGGAGAGGAATGCGTCTCTCTCGCCGGGTATTTCCCGAAATCAGACATCATCGGCGCCGAGATCAATGTGCTGAGCCTGGTGAAGGCCTGGAAGAAGCGAAGCGACCGAATTCGCTTCGTCTATTCCAGCGATCGCACCTTAAGCAGGCTCGCCCCGTTCGACGTGGTGTTCTGCATGGCGGTGCTTCGCGCCCCGAAGAAGCAACAGCGTCTCGGCAACTATCCCTTCGCGTTTTTTGAGGAGCGCGCGCTGTTTCTCGAGTCGCTGGTTAAGCCCGGGGGCTTGTTGGTCATCCACAATTCGATGTATCGCTTCAGTGACACGGCGCACCGCGGGTCCTACGACCGAATCCCAGTCGCCCCACAACACGACAAAGGGGTGTTTCTTCCCGACGGCGTCACCGAAGTGGAGCCTGACGGCTGCCTGTGGCGAAAGCGCGGAGCTTGATGCCGCAACGAAGTTCCGTGACGGCCTCGCGTCGAAATTGAATCAACTTCAAGGCATCGAGCGGCGGCGAACGGAAAATTTTTGGTACGTCCGCAGAATCGCCCAAAACCACCCGCAAAAGTCTGATGAACATTTGACGGTGGGGCATGGGTCGGTAAAAGCATCTTCCATTATCTCAAGCGGGGCAAGTTCGCCAAGGCGGTGTCGGTGTTGCATCCTGGTTGCCACCGGGGGCCGAACCGCACCGCGCTTGACCGTTATCCCGAGGTGTTCGCCGCCGCCGCCGCGGCCGCACCAGACGCGCGCCGCATTCTCTCTTTCGGGTGCTCCAGCGGAGAGGAATGCGTCACGCTCGCCGAGTATTTTCCGAAGGCCGAGATCATCGGCGCCGACATCAATCCCGTGATCCTGCTGCAGGCGAGGAAGCACCGCAGCGATCGTATCCGCTTCGTCTCTGCGAGCGACCGTATCTTGAGCGGATTGGGCGGGTTCGACGCGATCTTCTGCATGGCCGTGTTGCGCAGTGCCGGGCACTATCCATTTGAGATATTCGAAGAGCGCGCACTCTTCCTCGAGACCCTGTTGCGGCCCGGCGGGCTTTTGGTGATTCACAACTCGTCCTACCGTTTCGGCGACACCGCGCGCAAAGACGCCTACGAGACCATCCCAGTCGCCGCGCCACGAGACATCGGCTCGTTCCTTCCAGACGGCGTCACCGAGGTTAAGCCCGACGGC